>CAZQRI010000034.1:7913-8242 GCA_964595805.1 uncultured Gammaproteobacteria bacterium | reverse complement strand
TACCCCAGTTTATTTCTGTTTTTATAAGTGAAGAAAAACAAAAATATTCTCCAGAAAAGATATCGGATATGATTGATGCTCTGCTATCAGATCCAAGAAATAATAAAAGCTATAGCAAATCCTTTCGTGACTTGTTAGATGAGAATTCTGATCCCGAGGCAATACAATCTCTTCAAACAATGGCAGTTATTCACCACTCCAGCTTACGTGATGTATGTATTCAGTACTCAAAAGATAGAAGATTTGGTAGCCACGAAGCAGCGATACATAATTTTGGAGAAATTGTAGATATGTATCGACAACTTACAAACAACTAATGTCTAATGTTA
>CAZQRI010000034.1:0-7903 GCA_964595805.1 uncultured Gammaproteobacteria bacterium | reverse complement strand
TATCGACAACTTACTCGACAAATTTAATTATTCATATGCTTGATATCAAATTTATACGCGAAAATGTAGAACTCATCAAACAAAACTGTGCCAATCGTCATGTGAAAGTAGACATTGATGCACTTTTGCAAGCCGATGAAGAACGACGAAATAGCCTCAAACAAATCGAAGAGCTTCGTGCGACTCGAAATAGTGGTTCAAAAGGGAAACCAAGTCCAGAAGAAATTGAAAAAATGAAAGCAGTAGGCGAGGAAATTAAAAAACTCGAAGAAACACAAACTTCGGTAGATACAAAATACCGAGAACTCTTGATGCAAGTACCAAACCTTACCCACCCAGATACTCCAGTTGGTGGCGAAGATGCCTTCAAAACAGTATTTGAAAAACCAGCAACCCCATTTGCATTTCCTCCAAAAGATCACGAAGCCCTCATGCTCGACCACGATATGATTGACTTCGAACGTGGTGCAAAAGTCGCCGGCGCAAAATTTTATTTTTGTAAAAATGATTTGGTACGCCTCAATCAAGCACTCGTCAACTATGGCATGGATATTGTGAGTAAACATGGATACACACTCATGGAAACTCCCGACATGGCCAAAGTAGAAATCCTTGAAGGTATTGGATTCAATCCACGTGGAGCCGAAACACAGGTTTACTCTGTTGAAAATACAGATCTTTGTCTTATTGGAACAGCAGAAATTACAGTTGGAGGATTCCACCAAAATGAAATGCTCGATCTTTCAAAAGGTCCTCTCAAATATGTAGCACTTTCACATTGCTACCGCACCGAAGCTGGAGCATATGGTCGTACCAGTAAAGGACTCTACCGCGTACATCAATTTGCAAAACTTGAAATGTTTATTTATTGCCGACCAGAAGAGAGTGAAGCCTTGCATCAGGAACTCCTCGCAATAGAGAGAGAAATCGCCGATGGTCTTGGATTCCCATACCGCGTGATTGATATTGCCAGTGGCGATCTTGGAGGTCCTGCGTACCGCAAATACGACATTGAAGCCTGGATGACTATGAAGGGTGAAGGTGACAAACAAGGGGATTATGGTGAAATCACATCAACGAGTAATTGTCTTGACTACCAATCACGCCGCCTCAATATTCGCTACAAAAAAGAAGACGGAACAACAGAATTTGTGCATACCCTCAATGGTACTGCTGTCGTACTCAGTCGTTTCCCAATCGCTATTCTTGAAAATTACCAAAATGCAGATGGATCAATCACTGTTCCAGAAGCACTTCGCAAATATATGGGGAAAGATGTAATTCAAAAACCATAATTATGCCAGCTTCTCAACAACAAACATACAAAAATGGAGTAATAAGTTTTTTCGCTTTTATTTTTACAATTTTTGTTGTTCTCTTTATCCTTGGAGATTTTGTTGATTACCTGTGGAAAATTGATTCTTCTACCAAACAATATATTTACATCGCGATTACCATAATAGAATATATTTTTGCATTCCTCTTAAAGGGGAACCGAGTGGGTTCAAGCGCATTTTTTGCTGTGACGATTATCACAGGAGGCATTGTCATACCATTTCAAATGCTTGAATATTTCTCAGGATGGTATGTATATGGATTTTACATTGTGTCATCTCTTGTCGTCCTCACACAAATTCAAAATATAGGTCAAAAGATTGCTGGTCTATGGAAAGTAAAAAAATTGGATGTTATAACCGCTATATTATTATTCCTCATGATTCCTTCAATGTTTGCACATTTTGCAGCTTTTGTTGGGGCAAGAGAAAAATTAAACTAAAAATAACATGCAAAATAAAACACTCGTCATTATTCCAGGTTGGGGAGGAAGCCACGAAACATGGGCGGATTTTATGAACCTCATAAAGCCCTATTTCAAAGACGTTGTTTGTATTGATCTACCTGGATTTGGTGGAGTAGATACTCCAAAGACCGTATGGGGAGTAGAGCAATATGCTGAATATGTAAAACGAAAAATTGAAAAGTTACCAGAGGGACCAAAAGTCATTATGGGACACTCTTTTGGTGGCCAAGTTTCGGCATATTATGTTGCCAATAACCCTGGAACTACTGAAAAATATATCCTTGTTGCCGGAGCCGTATTTCGTCCATCTCGTCCAATTCGCCGCGCCTTCTTTTTTATTATCGCAAAATTTGGTAAAATACTCTTCAAGATACCTGTTATTGAAAATGTTGCCATTTGGGCCAAGAAAATGCTCTACAAAAGCGCAGATTCACCAGACTATGCAGCGACCAGTGGCATCAAGCGCGATATCTTCAAAAAAATCATTCGACAAGACCTTACTGCAGAGCTTCCCAAAATTACTACCCCAACCATGATTGTATGGGGGACCCTGGACAGCTACCTTCCTGTCAAAGACGCTCACAGAGCACATGCCCTCATAAAAAACAGCACACTTGAAATTATCCCAGGTGGCACCCACGGCCTGCACCTGCACCAAAAACAAAAACTCCTTGAACTCATTCGTAAATTTGTCTATGAGTAATAGTGTCGTAGTCTCTGGTTTTCTTATTATCTGCGCCTGGATTGGCACAGCTCTTTTTGACTATCGTGCTTACGCATATTTTTGGCAGCTCAAAGAATACCGACTTGATCGCTTCAAAGATTTTCTCAAAAGTACTCAGGGCGAAGAAATATGGAAAGACCCACGTTTTTTGTGGCGAGGGATCGGAGCCTTGGCACTTCTTATCTCACCCATAGCCTATATTGCAATTATTGTTTTAAGTTTGGATATTCTCTTTCTTCTTGTCTCAAAAAGAAAATTTCGTCGTCCTGTTGTCACCAAAAAAAGTACACTTATCCTTCTTTTTTCAGTTCTTGTAGAAGTTTTTCTTTTTAGACTCTTTCCACTCAATCTTGCTTTCGTTCTCTTTCTTCGTTTTTTTATTATTTCTCTTTTGGTCTTTTTCTTTTATATTCCATCACGTCTTGCAAAATTATTTTTTGTCTGGCGCGCAACTCGTAAACTTGCATCTTACAAAGATCTTGTCGTTATTGGTATCACTGGAAGTTATGGAAAAAGTTCGGTTAAAGAATTTACAGCACATTTTCTCTCTCGCGATTTTAAAGTTATAAAAACCCCAAACAATATCAATAGTGAAATTGGTATTGCCAAATTTATTTTAAAAACAGATTTTACAGGAATACATTTTTTTGTCTGTGAAATGGGAGCTTACAAAATAGGGGAGATTAAAACCATTTGTGAGATGGTCAAACCAAAAGTTGGAGTCCTCACAACCATTGCTGAGCAACACCTTGCACTCTTTGGAAGTGTACGAAATATTCAAACGGCCAAGTATGAACTTCTTCGAGCCATTCCAAGTGATGGTCTCGTTATTACCAACGCTGATAATCCACTCTGTACAGAATTTTTAAAAGAACTAAACTGTAAAAACAGAGAAACCTGTGGTCTTGAAGAACGAAATCACCCAACATTTTTGATTGTACGCAACGAAGCGACTACTCAGGGTATTACCTTTGAAGGAATTTATCACGGACAACGTGGAGAAATGGCTCTTCCAGTATTAGGATCACACTATGCCTATAATGCGGCCCTTGCTGTTATGGTTGCGGTCAATATGGAAGTCGATCCCAATCACATTGTTGCTGCAGGCAAAACCTTTCCAAAGGACCTCCAGGGTACACTCAAAAAATATAGCTATGGCAAAGCAACAATTATTGATGATAGCTATAACTCAAACCCAACAGGTTTTCGCGCTGCGATAGAAGTACTCTCACTTTTTCCTTCAAAGAAAAAACGTATTGTCATTACTCGAGGAATGCTTGAACTGGGAGAACAAAGTGATGAAATGCATGAAAAAATTGGAGAAGAAATTGCCTATGCTTGTGATGAACTTATTATTATCAGTCCAGATTTTGTAGATGTTCTCAAAAAAGGCATCTCCGAAAAATACCATACCAATGTACACTGTATTTTTGATCAAGAAAAACTTCTTGAATATATCAAAACTCTCAAAAATCAAGACTGCGTTATTTTACTTGAAAATCGAATTCCATCTCGTATCAAAAAAGAAATTACACAATCCTAAGCTATGAAGTTCTTTGCTCGTCCCATATTTACAGGATTCATGCCCAACCTTCTTCCAAAAGAAGTGCTTCTCGCGCTTTCTTTTATTTTTCCCTGGAAGTGGTCAAAACTTCAAGAGGGAAAAGCTGGATCTCTCCTCGAAAAAGAACTGCAAATATTTTTTCATGGAGCCTCTGTTATTACTTTTGATAGTGGCCGTAGTAGCCTTCAAATTGCCCTAGAAAGCCTGGAACTCCAAAAAGATGATGAAGTACTGCTTCAAGCCTATACCTGCTGTGTAGTGTCCAACGCTGTCATTTGGTCAGGAGCTCATCCCGTCTATGTTGATATCAATACAAATTTCAATATGGACCCAAGTGATTTGGAGAAAAAAATCACTCCTCGTTCAAAAGTTCTTATCATTCAACATACCTTTGGAATTCCTGCTGATCTTGAAGCCCTTCTTTCACTCGCAAAAAAATATAATCTAAAAGTTATTGAAGACTGTGCCCATAGTATTGGTGGCATGTACAAAAATAAAATGTTGGGAACTTGGGGAGACATGGCTCTTTTCAGTTTTGGAACAGACAAAGCTATTTCCTGTGGCCGTGGTGGTGCATTACTGATCAACAACGAAAAATTCACACAAAAATTACGAAAAAGACAAACCGAGCTTCCAAATCTATCCAAAAAATATATTTTTCAACAGCTCTATACCTTTGTTCTTTTTTTTCTTTGCAAACCCCTGTATACTATTGGCATTGGAAAAATATGTTTTGCTCTGTCCAAAAAGTTAGGACTTAGTAGTCGAATTATTGAACAAAGTGAAAAAAGAGGGGAGCCAAGTAAACTTTTTCCTGCCAAACTTCCAAATGCCTTGGCCATGATTGCTTTCGAGCAACTCCAACATCTCAAAGAATTTAACCAACATAGAATTTTTCTTGCCAAACAGTATCAAGAACATATACAAAATGTTCAAATAGAAATACCAAAAGATATTCAAAATATTCCATTTTTACGTTTTCCTATTCTTGTAGATAACCCACAAAAGCTGCACAACATGGCTCAAAAAGAAGGTATTCTGCTCGGAGATTGGTATAACAGCGTAATCGCACCTCACGATGCTCACGAAGATACAATGGGCTATACAAAAGGATCTTGCCCACAGGCAGAAAAACTTGCCAAAAAATCTCTCAATATCCCAACTCATTTTCATATTGCTCAAAAAGATCAAGAAAAAATCATCAAGCTTCTCAACACGTATGTCAAATAATTTTCGTATTCAAGAAATAGAAAGTCCTCAAATCTGGGAATCTTTTGTACAAAAACAAAAGTCTACTTTGTTTGTACAATCCCCACAGTACGGAGAGTTCTATAAAACACTTGGTGAAAAATTTTTTATTTTGGGAATTTTACAAGAAGGGGAGTTAGTCGGAGGATCTTTGGTTGTCAGTACTCATGCACGTCGTGGAAATTTCTTATATTTACCCTACGGTCCATTTTTACCGACACAAAAAAGCAAAGAAGCCCTGCAACTTTTTACGGATTATCTCAAAAATTACGCCAAAAAACACAACTATTCATTTATTCGTGTAAGTCCCTTTCTGGAAGAAAATTCTGATAGCAGAACACTTTTCAAAGATTGTCATTATCGCCCTGCTCCCATGCATGTACTCGCCGAAACGACTTGGATTTTGGATATTCGTAGTTCAGAAGAAACACTTCTCAAAAACATGAACAAAAATCACCGCAATTTAATTCGACGCTGTGAACGTGAGGGTGTTGTTATTCGACAATCCAATGATCCAAAAGACCTCAAGGGACTTGATGAGATGCTCAAAGTAACAGCACAACGACATAACTTTACCAAATTTTCACACAATTATATTCAATCAGAATTCAAAAATTTTTTACCAGACAATACTCTGTTATTTGAAGCAAGACTCCCAGATGGTCGACTCGATGGTGCGGCTATCATTATGTTTTATGGCAATATGGCCTGTTATCGACACAGCGCCTCTCTTGGTCTTGAGAGTAAACTTCCAAGTTCTTATTTATTGCAATGGGAAGTAATCAAAGAAGCCAAAAAACGTGGTATGCAATGGTATAATTTTTGGGGAATTGCTCCACTTGGTTCCAGTAAAAAACATCCATTTTTTGGCATTAGCCATTTCAAAAAAGGTTTTGGTGGAGAAATACGAAATATTTTACACTGTCAGGATTTTGTGGTCAGCAAAAAATATTATCTCAATTGGATTATAGAACAATTTCGAAAACGAAAACGTGGTTTCTAAGATATGAGAGATTTTTTTCATAAAAAAAACAAAGATACTGGGCATATTCCACCAGGATACCGCTACGGTGAACATATAAAAGCTCCTCTTGAAACAAGCAAAAAATCGTGGAAATGGTATGCCAAAATAATTCTTATTTGCAGCAGCTTTTTGGGAAGTTTGGGACTTCTTTTTTTACATCCTTTTTTTCAAATTCATACTATTCAAATTCAAGGATTACAACGTATAGAAGAAGGGGATATACGTGACACCGTCAATGGTATTTTATCCTACAAACGCTTTTTTATTTTCCCACAAAATAATTTTTTTTTGTTGGATATCGATGACCTGCATAGTATTTTGGAACAAAAATTTGGCCTCCAAAAATTGACTCTGAGTAAAAGTTTTCCTCATACGGTTACTATTCAACTGGAAGAAAAATTATCTTCTATTATCTATGATAATGGTGAACAATATTCGATTATTGATAACAATGGTAAAGTTTCCGAAATTTTGCGTATTATTGATGATAGTGAATGGCGTGTCATAAAAAAACGTGTCACGAGCACCAGTGAAGCTGGTACCGAAGTATCAACAGAACAAATTGTGTCTCGTTTTCATACTCCAAATTATAAAAAAATTACCACCGAAATAGGGGATTATCCCCTCGTCTACGATACTCGAAATAAAAAGCTTGCAAAAGGGGAACAAATTTTGAATGAAAACACGGTACAAGAAATCATTGCTTGGTTTGAAGCCCTCAAAAAAACAGATATTCCTTTTACGTATTTTTATTTGGAACAAGAAGTTGGTGATGTGACCATCAAAACCACAGAAGGTTGGAATATCAAAGCCAAACTTGATAAAAATATTCCCGAACAATTTCAAACCTTAGAATATATTTTGAAGCAAAAAGTAAAACGTCCAGACATTCAATATATTGATGTTCGTTTTTCGGGCCGAGCCTTTTGGCTCTAAAAGAGGAGAGTGGATCAAAGCCTTTTTCTTTCTTCTCGAACTGTAGTTCAAGGTATAAATAGTGTGTCGTACAATATATCTTATGCGACGTATTTAAATGAGGCTCTTAAAACCATAGGTGTCAGTATACCACTCACATTGAGAACTTTTCTAAGCCAGTCTGTAGAGAGCCTTGTACTCTAGCGCTAAAACCTTATAACCTTTCTTGGTATCTCTTTATTGTATACAAACATCTCAAAATCTCTTAGTACATTCAGTTTTTTGAAAAAATTTTTGTATAAAATCCTTTTTGTTTTTTCAAAATTATTTTTTATAAAAACTTCTTTACGCAATTGACAATTGATATAGTATACAGAATTTCTTGATTTCAAAAGGGAAAAGAAAAATACATTCCAAGCGCTTATCAAAATCCTTGTACATATATTCCCCTTTCTCTCTCTCCTTTTCTGTATAATATTGTGCGACACTAGAGAAGTAGTCTGATTATATATAAATAAAAAAACAACCCAGCATACACTGAGTTGTTTTCTTTTTAGAAAGTTCGCTTATTTCAAATATTGTTGCAATTTTGCTTCTACAGAAGAGAAAGGTTCTGCTCCGTTGACA
>CAZQRI010000033.1:1365-8371 GCA_964595805.1 uncultured Gammaproteobacteria bacterium | reverse complement strand
GCCCCAGAAAATAAAGAATCCTGTTGAGTTTCATTTTTTTCTCGTTCATGATGAGAAAAAGCCAAAAGCTGTTCGGTGTTCCCAAGCAATATTCCACGATCAATACCAAAACAATCGAGCGCCCCAGCTTGTGCCAAACTTTCAATTGATCGCTTATTCAAATCTTTATCTTGAATACGTTTCAAAAAGTCTTCCAAATTTTTGTAGGGTCCATTTTTTTTACGTTCATTATAAATCATTTCACAAATATGTTCTCCAACGTTTTTGATCGCAGAGAGGCCAAAACGAATACGGCCAGGCTCACCAGATTTTGAAACCATAGCAAAATTACGAAAACTTTCGTTTACATCTGGCGGCAATACTTCAATTTTTATACGAGTACATTCGTGAACAATCGCAGCAACTTTTTCTGCATCCCCGGCTTCGGCCTGAAGAACCGCAGTCATATACTGCACCGGATAGTGTGCCTTCATATATGATGTTTGGTATGCTACGATTCCATAACTCGCCGCATGGGCTTTGTTAAAACCATAGGAAGCAAACGGTGCAATCGCATTCCACATTTCATCAACAACTTCTTTTTTTACTTTTCCAATTTCAAGACATCCCTTATAAAATTTTTCTTTTTGCTGTGCCATTTCTTCTGGAATTTTTTTACCCATGGCCTTACGAAATTTGTCGGCTTCCATCCAGTCATAACCAGCAAGCGCAATCGCTGTTAACATAACATCATCCTGATAGACAAGTAGGCCATAGGATGCACTCAAAATCTTTTCGAGGCGTGGATCAAAAAATTTCACCGCACTCGGATCGTATTTACGTTTGATATATTCTGGAATAGATTCCATTGGCCCTGGACGATAGAGCGCCACCATAGCCATGATATCATCAATATTGGTAGGCTTGAGTTCTTTGAGCCAGCGCGTCATACCAGATCCCCCCAGCTGAAAGGTTCCCATGGTTTCACCACGAGCGAGCATTTCAAAAGTTTTGGTATCATCAAGTGGCAATTTATAAATATCTACATTTTCACCCGTCGTCGCACGAACAATTTCTACGGCTTTTCCCAAAATAGAAAGATTACGAATTCCAAGAAAATCGTTTTTCAAAACTCCCGCTGTTTCTACAGCCTTCATTTCATACTGAGTCGTCAAACGTGTCCCCCCAACTTCGTATTGCACCGGAGTAAAATCGGTCAGGGCTGTTGGTGCAATAACTACTCCCGCAGCATGAATCGAAGTATGCCGAGCACAACCTTCTACTTTTTGTGCCAAAGTCAAAAGTTTTTGTACATCTTCATTACTTTCATACAATTTTTTGAGATCCGGTTCTTCTTTGAGCGCACGAGCAATAGTCATAGGAAAACCCTGCGCTCCTGGAGGAATAAGTTTGGATACCTGATCACAAAAACTATAAGAAAAACCAAGTGCACGGCCAACATCACGCACACTGGCACGTGCGGCCATCGTTCCAAAGGTAATAATCTGTGCTACTTTATCGGCACCATATTTGTCCGTTACATATTTGATCATTTCTTCACGACGATCATCGGCAAAGTCTGTATCCACATCCGGCGCACTTGGACGAAAGGGATTGAGAAAACGCTCAAATGGCAAGTGAAAGCGCATTGGATCAACGGTCGTAATTCCCATAATATACGAAACGAGCGATCCTGCCGCAGATCCACGAGTGGTTTCTACAATACCCTGAGACTTAGCATAATTTACAAAATCCGCAACACACAAAAAGTATGGTGAATAGCCTTTGGTCTTGATAATATCAAGTTCGTATTCAATACGAGTTTTGAGTTCTTCTGTAAGCTCTGGATATGAAAGCAAAACACGATTATAGGTTTGCTCACGAAGCATATCATCATATGTTTTACCAGGATCAAGTGGAACTGGAGCAAAATGCCATTTATTGAGTTCAATTTTGATATCAATACGCTCTGCAATCTTTACGGTATTTTCAAGAGCCTCTGGAACATGACGAAAACGTGAAAAAATATCATCAGCAGTATTGAGCGAACGATCAACATGACGAAAATTTTCACGATCCGTATACTGCACTTTCCAGCCTTCACGAATACAGCACATAATATCTTGAGCCTCGGCATAGTCTGGGCTGGCATAAAAAACATCACGAGTGACCACAAGCGGAATTCCTGTTTCTTTTGAAAGTGCGATCAATTTTGTATTAACATCAATTTGTCCTTCGAGTGCAGGATGATCTTGAAGCTCCAGATAAAAATTATTTTGCCCAAATATTTCGTTATACTGCAATGCTATTTTTTTGGCTTCATCCAATTTGTTGGCACGCAATAACTTGGAAACTTCACCTTTCTGTCCTGCAGAAAGTGCAATGATATTTTTGGAATATTTTTTGAGTGTTTCTTTGTCAATGCGTGGTTTTCCATTGAAAGTTCCACGAAGATGCCCTTCACTTGTAAGAAGCATGAGATTGCGATACCCATCATAATTTTCGGCAAGAAGTACCAAGTGATACAACTCTTTATCCAGCTCTGGATCTTTATCTTCCATTTTACGTGGCGAAATATAGGCTTCAAATCCAATAATAGGCTTGATACCATTTTCTATGCAGGCCTGATAAAATTCAATAGCTCCATACATCGAGCCATAGTCCACAAGTGAAATAGCCGAAAAACCCCGCTCTTTTGCATAAGCAGGAAATTTTTTTGGCTTCATCATTCCATAGAGAAGCGAATAGTGGGAATGGACGTGAAGATGAACAAAATCCATAATAAGGGTCAATAGTGAATGGTATAGTAGCTTATTTTGAACTTCTCTTCAATGCCCAAAATATTAGCATAAATAAGCCATTTTTTGAGCTTGATTTTATTTTCAAGTTATGCTAGAATTTTAAGGGTACACTTATGTCGCAAAGTATATTGCGACGAGTCCTTAAATTTATTTACACCTACACTTATGAAGAGAACCTTATTACTCACTCTCGCACTCGTATTTGTTTTTACAGGCTGTGGTAAAAAATCAGCAAGTTTGAGTAGCATCCCAGGAGTTGATGCGGATCATCCACTCGTAATTCCAGAACAAAAATTTGTCCAAAATCCTTCTGTTGAAAAATATCGCAGTATCAAAAACTGTGAAGGTCTCCCTGATATGCAAGACTGCTATGCCAACCATGCAGTATGGGACAACGATCCAAGTCTTTGTGCCAAAATGGAACCAGGACTCGACACACTCTGTCTCCAATATTTCTATATCCAACGCAACGATCCACAATCATGTAATCTCCTTCCAAACAAAGCAATTCGAGGAACATGTAACGAATACTACAAAGACGGAAAAAAGAAATAATACTTTACAAAATAAAACATCCCGATTCTGGGATGTTTTTTATTTTATATAAAAAAACACCCCCGAAAACCGGAGGTGTTTTGAATACTTATAAGAAGTATTACGCTACACGTGAAATACGTACAGCGTTGAGTCCTTTTGGACTTTCTTCAACTTCGAATTGGAGTTTATCTCCAACGCGCAAGTCGTTGAATTGAACATCTTGGAGTTCATTCATGTGGAAGAAAAGATCTTTTTCTTCTCCTTCACGAGAGATAAATCCAAAACCTTTGTCCGTAAGACGGACGATAGTTCCTTGTTGCATATTTGTAAACAAACATTGTAATAAGAGCAGAAAAACAAGGATGTAAAACGAAACTCGACTGTGCTTATTTTATAACCTGTATTTGAGCTTTCTTAGTATACCACAAAATGAGTCTTTTGTCAATCCTACTTTTTTGCCTTATATTAGCAAAAAAACAAAAAAATTATGATACAAAATGCTCAATTTCATCTTGAGTCAAAATTTTTAAATGCACAAGATCTCCCAATAACTGCCTCATATCTGTATATAAAATTGGGTGATATCCAATTTCATAAGCCTTTTCCAAACTTTTTTCTGCGTCATCAATAAATATCATTTCAGAAATATCAACTCCAAGTTTCCCCGCTAATAAGTCAAAAGCATCTTTGTGTGGTTTCATAGCCCCCACCTCAGCCGAAAACAAAGCTATTTCAAAAATATTATCAACTCCAAAAGATCGAGCTTCTGATGCACCTGAACTTGTATTATTACTCAACAAACCTGTTTTATATCCTTTTCTCTTTAAAATTTCAATAAGAGAAAGTATTTCTTGATTCATTTTTCCAGGAGGACAACTTGCCAAAAACGACAAAAACCCTTCCACTTCAGACTCTCTCCCCAACTCAGCAAAAACAGTCGTCCAAAATTCTTTTGGTCCGATATTTTTTAAATTTGATAAATGATTATATTTAAAATACGCTGCAGAAAATTCTTCTTTCGAAATATTCAAAAATTTTGAACCATCATTACGATAATTCATCGAATGAAAAAACACAACACCGCTCCAATCAAATCCAACTGCTTTAAACTTTTTCTGCATACATTTTTATATTTTTTCATCACGAATTGTTTCAATGGTAATAGAAGGATCTCGTCGGAAATTTTCAACATTCTGGACAAATTCTCCTCGCAAAAATTTATAATAAGCAGCAATAGCAATCATCGAAGCATTATCCGTACAAAACTTTTTATCTGGAAAATAAACAGGAATATCAAGAGCCTTACAATTTTTCCGAAATTTACTTCGCAAACGATTATTGGCACTCACTCCCCCACCAAAAACAATCATTTTGGGACTTAATTTTTTTATTGCCTTATTTACTTTTATAAGAAGTGAATCCACAATAGCTTCTTGAAAAGACGCACAATAATCTGGAATAATCTTTGCAAATTTTTTTCCCAAACTTTTCCGCAAATCATTGGTATTGTACAAACATGCAGTTTTGAGTCCAGAAAAACTAAAATTATAATCATGGGTATCTTTCATTGGTCTTGGCAAAACAAATTCCGTCGGATTTCCAGTTTCGGCAAGCTTTGAAATAACCGGTCCACCAGGATAGCCAAGATCGAGCATACGCGCTACTTTATCAAAAGCTTCTCCTGCTGCGTCATCTACGGTTTGACCAAGCAACTTGTATGAGCCAATTTTTTCTACCCAAATAATTTCTGTATGTCCACCAGACACACAAATTGCCATACATGGAAATTTGGCTTTTGTCATCCCAGCATAATTTTTTCCTGATTTGTTTTTCAAAAAAGTAGACAAGGTATGCCCTTCCATATGATTGACCGCAATAAGCGGCAAGGCAAATTCCTCGGCGAGTTGTTTTGCCTTTGTGACACCGACTTCAAGCGCTGGGGCAAGTCCCGGACCATAGGTTACGGCAATGGCACTAAGGGATTTCATGTTTTTCAAACCAGACCTTTTAAAAGCGACATCCACGCAGCCATCAATCATTTTTTCGTGTTCTCTTCGTGCAAGGTTTGGCACGACTCCTCCCCATTCTTTATGAACATCAAGCTGTGAAGAAATAATGCTCGATAATACACGATCATTTTTGAGAACCGATACAGAAGTATCGTCACAAGAGGTATCAATAGCAAGTATATAAATATTTTTCATACTATTATGCGTTTATTTCGTATTCAAAACGTCGTGTATTTTCATTCAAGACAGTAATACGCACTTTCACAACAACTGATCCATGCAAATATTTTTCAATATAATCCTTTACTTTATTTGCCCATTCAATTACCACAACATTCGGAGAACGAAAGAGTGTTTGTGGATGGAGATCGTCAATTTCACTTGCTTCATACATACGATAGGTATCCATATGATTCAAGAGAATTGTTTTTTTGTTCACTTTTCCCTTGTATTCATTACACAGGGCAAACGTTGGTGACACAATCATATTTTTGACGCCAAGTTTTTTTGCCAGATACTTGGTAAAATATGTTTTTCCCGCTCCCATTTCTCCTTGCAACAAAAATACAAGTGTTTTTTTTCCAACATATTTGGATACTTTTTCGTATATTTTTTCCACAAATTCTCCTGTTTGATCTACATTATTTGCAACAAATAAATGTTTACTTCCAAATTCCAAACTTCCTTCGCGCAAAATATATACATTATCAAGTGTCGTATCAACAATAGTACTCGGTTTTCGTTTTGGAAGACGACCCGCATCAATAATAAGCCCAACGAGTGATTGCTGTTTTTTTGAGGTATTATTCAATACATCAGCAATAGTATAGGGTACTTTTTTATACGAAGCATTTGCCGAAGTAGCGGTAATAGGTTTTTTGTAAGCGACAAGAAGTTCACGAACCAAAGGATAATCTGGAACACGAATTCCCTGCGTTCCCATACTACTTTCTACCCCTTCGGCAACTTTATGTTTCCCTTTTGAAACAACTGTAATAGGACCTGGTAAAAAATTATCGTAAATATTTTTTGCTGTTTTATTTATATGGACATATCGTGCTGCCATTTTTTTGTCACTTACTGCAATAGAAAAAGGCTTGTCTTTTCTTTTTGTTTTATAGGCAAACAAAGTATCAATCGCTTTTTGACTTGTCGCATCAGCCCCAATACCATAACAAGTCTCTGTTGGATATATCACAAGCCCCCCAGATTTCAACACAAGCAAGGCTTTTTCAATCACTTCTTTTTGATTTGTTTGTGTAAGACGAATTCGATCCATAGTCAAAACTATTTTTTACATTGAAATACAATATAACCATCCTGTTCGTACTTATTCATAATGTGAAAAGATTCCTCTGCATTTTTTTCAAACCAAGCAACAAAACGACCCTCTGTCACAAAAAACAACATTCCTCGAGGGGCAAGTATTTTGTGTGCATTTTGAAAAAAAGCTTTTCGTTCTTCTTCGGTAATATGAAATGAAAAATTACTCAAAATGTAATTTACACTTCGATGGTATTCATCTCTCTTTGAATCTTTTTGGGTTAAATCAGTCTTGAGAATTTCTACATTTTTCAAAGCATGCGTATTTGCACGCAAGGCTTCAATTTCACTGACTTCTCTTTCACAGGCAATTACTTTTGTATTTGGAAATTCTGTTGCAACCACAAGTGTTATGGC
>CAZQRI010000033.1:0-1355 GCA_964595805.1 uncultured Gammaproteobacteria bacterium | reverse complement strand
CCAACCCGCACCAAAATCTGCAACCACAGAATCCTTGAAATCTTTTACTGTGTCAAAGGCAGTTTCGAGCAAAAATCGAGTTCCGTGATCCAAACCTGTTTTTGAAAATACAGAATTTCCAACATTCACCGTATATTTTTTTTCATGAAATTCAAATTCAACAAAATTTTTAGCTTCCAAACGAGTCATGATTTTCTCTGAATCTTTTACTATTTCAAACATGCGAACATCTTCCGAACCTTTTCCTACCATATCTGGAGTAAGACCGTGATCTTTCAAAAACACGACAAGACTTTTCAACCCAAACTTTTTTCGTGATAACACAAAAATTTTTTGACCAATCATAAGTGTATTCCACGCGTCAACAATTTGATTGTATACTCCCTGCGGATTTTGCCCCCATTCGTGATCAATCAATATATATTCACTCAGGCGCAATTCCCCCAATATTTTTTTATAATCTTTCATATCTTAGGAAACAATAAAATCTCCGTTTTCATAAATATTTTTTCCATCGACAGAAATTGTTTCGATATCTACAAACACATCTACATGGTAGCGTCCATGTTTGCGATTGAGTCCTGGTTTGGCATAAATAGCATGCTTGGCACCAAGTGAAATATGAAGTCCTCTTTGGCGTTCATAGGCAGTAATATCTGCAACAATGGCATGTTTACCCATAGCAGGATTGAGTCCCAATCCAAATTCACGTACATGCACTTCTTCATCTTCGCGAATCAAGTCAAGTATTTTTTGAAATTCTTCTGGTCCCTCACTCAAAATCAATTTTCCCTCTTCAATCACCACTTTAAAAGGCTCAACAATTTTGACCAAATGATTTTGATCAGCATAACCAAAGATCATAGCCTCACCATGTACTTTGGCAAGTTCTTTGGCTTCGGTAAAGACCTCTCCAATAGGATAGGTTCCACCAACGTTTTTCATATTTGAATAATCACCCACATTGAGTTTGACATCTTCCATACCACCAGGATAAACGAGTTTTGTTCCAGCACAATTGACCACTACTTCATTTGAAGCCTCCAAAATAGTTTTGAGAGCTTGCCCAAGTGGTCGGTACATCTGTTTGTCATAGGCAAGAGACTGAATATAGCGTTCAAACTCATCTTCGTAAATACGCTTGAGATGCACATGTTCAATAGTTTTGAGACCCCGTGCAAATAATTCAATACGAAGGCGAAATTCATTGAGACGAAAATTGGTTGACTGCAAAACAACAACCAAATCCCCGGATTTACACAGACCAATCCGCTCCATAATTTGCTCTGGAGTGACGGAAAGATAAGCCGTGGACATTGCGACAAGTAGTGGATGGTTTTAATGATTGTAATTTT
>CAZQRI010000032.1:0-8465 GCA_964595805.1 uncultured Gammaproteobacteria bacterium | reverse complement strand
GGCATCTGCCAGTATATCACTTTCTCCTGTATTTGTAGAGTGGACATCATTTGCAGTAGCGAGTAGTTTATTTTTGAGTTCGACAACCAATCGTTCTGCAGTTTTCTTCCCCATGCCCTGTACACCGGTCAAATATTTGACATCACTTCGTGCAATGGCAGACTGTATCTCCTCCATATGACCAAGAGACAGTATGTTCATGGCACTCTTTGGCCCAACACCAGATACAGTCATGAGGAGTTCAAAAAAATCTTTTTCTTCTAAGTTTTGAAAACCATACAAATCCAGTGCACTATCGCTTACTTTCAAATAAGTATAAATTTTGATTTCTTGTCCTTCACGATATTGTCCTACTCGAAGCGCTGTCATCCGTACCAAATAGCCAACACCACCCGAAGTTTCAAGCACAATGGAATCTTTATTTTTTTCAAAAATACGGCCAGACAAAAGTGCAATCATATATTACTCAGATAAATAAGCAATCAGTGTTTCTATACCAAATCCATTGGCACCACCTCGAATCCACGCTTTCCCCTTTCCACCATAATGCGAACAAGACATATCAATATGAGCCCAAGGATAACTTGTAAAACACTCCAGAAATGCCGCAGCTGTAGATGCCCCACCAAAACGGGGACTTCCCACTCCTCCAATATTTCGAAGATCCGCAACTTCACATTTTATAGCCTCGCTAAATTCTTCACCAAGTGGAAGTCGCCAAAGTTGTTCCCCAACCTGAGTAGAACTCTTTTGCAAGCCGTCGGCTAAGTGTTCATCTTGTGTAAAAAGTCCTGATCGTTCGTTTCCAAGTGCATAACAACAATGCCCAGTTAGTGTGGCAAGATCAATAACTTCCTTGGGATTATATTTTGCAGCATAACACAGACCATCTGCCAAAATAAGTCGTCCCTCTGCATCTGTATTTTCTATGAGTACTGTTTTTCCGTTCATTGCCGTCAAAATATCATCTGGTCTATAGGAAGTACCCGAAGGCATATTTTCACAAGCCGGAACCAGCGCAACAATATTTTTTTTGAGTTTGAGCATCGCGGCAGCACGAATAATTCCAAGTACAGTTGCGCCCCCAAGCATATCATATTTCATATCTACGAGTGCATCTGCAGGTTTGAGAGAAAGTCCACCACTATCAAAGGTTATACCCTTTCCAACAAATACAGTCGGCGCGTCTTTTTGCTTTCCGCCCATATATTCAACGATAATAAATTTTGGCTCATGCTGAGAACCACTGGCAACTCCGAGCAAACATCCCATTTTCAACTTTTCAATTTCTTTTTGAGACAAAATTTTTACCTTTATGTTTTTACTCATCTGTGACAATGTTTGTGCTTCACTGGCAAGTAACATTGGCGTCATAATACTTGGAGGTGTGTTGGCAAGGGTTCGTGTCCAGTTGATACTGCTTCCAATAGCAACTCCAGCATCAATCTGGGATTTCATTTCTTTTTTGTCCTTTTTCAAATCAAGAGAAACAAACTGAAAAGATTCAATTGGAAAAACACGAGTTTCTTGGTTTTTATGTTCATCATAAGAATAGGCAGCAATTTCTACCGCAATAGTAGCATCTTGCAAGGATTCATCTCCACAGATATAGGCGATATGAGCTATTTTTTTATTTTGACAAGCAATCACTGCAGACCCAAGGGCTTGTTTGAATTTTCGAACAGTACATTGGGATTTTTTACCAAGTCCCAAAAGTAAAATACGTGGAACCTCTGCCTCACCCGTATAACAAAACTGTGTTTGCAAAAACTTTCCTTCAAAATCTGGAGTCAAAAGTAAAGACAAAATACTTTCCAAATTCAATGCAGAAACAGCCTTGATGTTTTTTTTGAAATCCTGATCTTCAAAAAAAGGAATAACCAGAACTTCAGCTGGAGCAAGGATATTATTAAACGTATATCGAATCATAGAA
Source organism: uncultured Gammaproteobacteria bacterium (assembly GCA_964595805.1). Classification (GTDB taxonomy): domain Bacteria; phylum Patescibacteriota; class Patescibacteriia; order Magasanikbacterales; family UBA922; genus CAYTKU01. The sequence continues at coordinate 6,532 of CAZQRI010000032.1, read as the reverse complement.
ATCCAGGTTAAATGTGTGTTTATAGTAGCAAAGTAGAAGCATTTGAGCAAGTCAAGTGCACAAACTGTTTACGACGAAGATTCTTCGAAAAATTGATTTATGTTATAATAATTTTACACTAAATTAATTTCTATGAAGATAGCCATTATAGGTACGCATTCTACGGGCAAAACGACTATTCTCGAAAATCTTTCACACTATTTTCAAGCACTCGGGAAAGAAGTTGTTGTCTTGCCCGAATATGCACGTTTATGTCCATTTCCTATCAATGAAGCTACGACCCTTGAAGCACAAAAATGGATTTTGCTCTCTCAAATTACCGAAGAAAATAAAATAGACCATAGTGATAAAATTTTGCTTTCAGACCGTGCAACAATCGATAATTTTGCCTATCTCTATCGTATTGGACAAAGCGAGGCCATTGAAAATTTTGAACGCTGTGCTGTCGCCCATATGAAAACCTATGATTTTGTGTTCAAAACACAAAAACTTTCACTCGCCGCAAAAGAAGATGGTATACGAAGCACCGACCTAGAATTTCGTGATATGATTGATCGACTTATCACCCACCTTTTGCTCAAACATAATATCCGGCACTTCAATCTTTCAGAAACTATTGACTACGACAGCCACGTACAATTTATTGCAAAAGAAATAGGGCTCGAGAAAAAAATATACCAAAATAGTATTCTCAGAGCACAAACACAGCCAAGCCTTGCAACCTCCAACGTATAAAATAAAAAAGCCCACCATATTGGTGGGTTTTATTATTTGGGAATGCGCGGGAGCTTGAGCCGCAAGTCTTGCAGCAAGGCGCTCCCGCAGGGGCCTAATCTCGTCAGGATTTGACGATTCGAAGTTTGGGCGGCCCCTTTGTGGGGGCCGGCGGGGCATCGGGGAGCTGGAGCAAATGATCCAGCCCATTGGCGGCCTCGCAGGCCTGCCGAACCAGCTCACGCGCCGCCGCCTCGCTCATGGGGGTGCCCTCCCGCAGGATGGCGTTCCCTTTTTGTTCACCATGGTTCATTGTGCAAATCTCCCACTTGTTGTTTGGTCCTCTTTCTCTTCAAATATTTCAAAAGAAAAAGGACCAAACAAAGAAAACACTAAGAAACTTTTTTTACTGAGAGTCGAAGCGATTTTCCATCAATATCAGCCTCAACTTCTCCAATTCCTTCACGGATTTCTGCAGCCAAAACACTTTTCTTCAAAGAGTCTCCAAAATCCACAAAAAGTGATCGAAGAGCTGCATCCTCTGTTGCATATTCGAGCACAATCATATCTTGCAATGTCAAACCTTGTTCCTTACGGATTTGATTGACAGCGCGCACGAGTTCACGCACATATCCTTCTTGCTTCAAAGATTCCGTTACTTCTACATTCAAAGAAACTTTCAAAGTTCCATCAATTTTTTCCAGCCACTCCCCGCTTTCATTTGACGATTCTACTACTTCTTTGACATTCAACTCTTCTGCAATAATATTTTTTACTTCATCTGACAAAATACTTGTGTGTACAGAAAATTGTGCCAAAGGTTGACGTACTTTTACTTTTGCATCTGAACGCAGAGAAAGTCCCATTTCTACAAGCTTTCGTATAGTTTCCATTTCAGTCAAAACTTTTTCATTCAAAAGGTCTCTACGAACTTCTGGCCAGATTTCAAGATGCACCGAAGAAAATTCTTCGCTTTCAGGCATTAATTCTTGAAAAATTTGCTCTGCGATAAAAGGAGTAAAAGGAGCCATGACTTTTGTCAGGGTCAAAAATACTTCGCGAAGTGTTGCAAGTCCTTGTTCTTTGTCCATTTCGTCATCTCCTTTGAAACGATCACGACTACGACGCACATACCACTGTGAAAGTTCTGTAACAAATTCAACAATTGGACGACTCGCCTCTGCCAACTGATATTTTTTCATGTTATCCGTCACTTCTTCTACCAGCACTTGCAGTTTTGCCAAAATCCATTGGTCCAAAATATTGTTTGAATTTTTACTTTCAAAATTTGTTTTTTCAGCAGCAAACATTTTGTAAAATTCAAAACAATTTGAAAGTGTATTGATAAGTTTATTATACACTTCTCGCACACCAGCTTCAGAAAAATTCAAATTTTCTGCATGCATAACTGGAGAGCTTACCAAATAATAGCGCACTGCATCCGCACCATATTTTTCGAGCATGAGTGTTGGATCTGGATAATTTTTGAGTTTTTTACTCATCTTTTTTCCGTCTTCTGCCAGTACAATTCCATTGACAATTACATTTTGAAAGGCAGGAGTTGCAGCAACCGGGATCGATGGTTTTTCTCCACGAGTGAGCGCCGTAGCAAGCACATGCAAGGTATAGAACCAACCACGAGTTTGATCTTGCCCCTCGGCAATAAACTGCGCGGGAAAAGCAGCTTCAAATTTTTCTTTATTTTCAAATGGATAGTGCATTTGTCCGTAGGGCATGGCTCCAGATTCAAACCAACAGTCCAAAACTTCTGGAATGCGTTTCATGCTTGCACTACATTTTTCACAAGAAAAAGTAATTTCATCCACAATATGTTTGTGCAAATCTTCTACTTTTTTTCCACTTGAAGCTTCCAAACTTGCAACTGAGTCAAATACTTTTATATCCCCACATTTTTCATCGCTACAACGCCACACAGGAAGTGGTGTTCCCCAAAAACGATTGCGTGAAATTGCCCAATCGCGAGCACCTTCAAGCCATTTTCCAAAACGTCCATCCTTCACATGATCAGGAATCCAATTTGTTTTTTCATTATTGGCAAGAAGTTCATCTTTGATATGAGTTACTTTCACAAACCAACAACTCGTTGCGTAGTTGAGAAGTGGAGTATCACAACGCCAACAATGTGGGTAACTATGCTCAAATTTTTTCTTTGAAAATAATTTTCCTACTCCTGCAAGCCATTTAATAATTTCAATATCCATTTTTGTTGGGTCATCTTTTGGCTTTACTTCTTGTCCTGCAAATTCTACAACCTCATCAACAAAAGTTCCATCCATTTTCACATGTTGTAAAAGTGGAATATTTTCACGAAGTCCCACATTGTAATCGTCTTCACCAAAAGCAGGGGCAATGTGTACAACTCCTGTTCCATCATTTGTGGTTACAAATTCTGCAGCTACCACACGAAATGCATTTGTTGTTTGTGAAAAATACGGAAAGAGTGGCTCGTATTCAAGTCCAACAAGTTCTGATCCTTTTACTTCAGCAACAACTTCGTATTGTTTTTCTTCAAATACCGATCCAACCAAATCACGAGCCACCGCAAAATATTCATTTTCAAATTTTACAAGTACATAATCAATATCTGCACCTACGGCAAGCAAAACATTCCCCGGGAGTGTCCACGGTGTTGTCGTCCATGCTAATACAAAAAGTGGCGCATCAAGAGAAAACTTGTCTGCATTTTTGACTTGAAATTTTGCTGTGACAGAAATATCCTTTACATCTTTATACCCTTGAGTCACTTCAAAATTTGAAAGGGGTGTAGAGCAACGAGGACAAACATGCATGGCTTTGTGTCCTTCGTAGATCAAATCTTTTTGCCAAAGTTCAGAAAACACCCACCAAACAGACTCCATAAAATTTCTGTCCATGGTTTTGTAATCATTTTCCATATCCACCCAGCGTCCCATACGACCGACAACCGTCTTCCATTCTTCGGCGTATTTGAGAACCGTTGCACGACAGGCTTCGTTAAATTTTGGCACACCATATTCCACAATATCTTTGCGTCCTCCAAAACCAAGTTCTTTTTCAATAATATTTTCAACAGGAAGTCCATGACAGTCCCAGCCCCAACGACGCTCCACGCGATACCCATTCATCGTCCAAAAACGTGGCACCACATCTTTCATGGTACTGGCAACCAAATGCCCATAGTGAGGAAGTCCTGTTGCAAAAGGCGGCCCATCATAAAAGGCATAAAGTTTGTCAGCAGGACGAGAATCTATAGACTTTTGAAAGGTATTATCCTCTTTCCAGAGTTTGAATATCTCGAGTTCATTTTTATTTGCATCGTACATAGAAAAAATTATAAAGTAACCAATTCAAAAAGAGGGGGGTGAGAAATTCAGACGAATTACGGCTTTCTCCTGATGCGATAACTCCTTTCTTCACCTTCAGTGCGAGGTTGTTGAAGACGACGAATCATTTCATCATAGGATTTTGCTCCGTCAGTAGGCCCATGCACACGTACTGGTACGGGTGGCGGAGGCTCTTCTGACAAACGCTCCAACTGCTTGTTGATCGACATGACTCTCACCCATTTTCCCCCCCCTCTTTTTAAATTGCTAACAAACAAAAAACCACCATAGCGATTGTGAGATCCCGTTTGGGAGGTACCATCTCACTTCCACTATCGTGGCTCTTTCTTACAGCAATAACGGGCTTACCCGAAAGGTTCTAATCTTTTGACCCAAAGGCCAAAATTTCTTCCTTTTGCGTCCAAAATATTATTGGAATCCCAGTTGATAGCTCGGATATACGCATGCATCCAACATAACAATAAAATATAAATTTGTCAAATTTGACAGCAGAAAATAAAGACCTGTATACTATGTTTGAATTTATTTATTATTCAATAGTATATTCTATGGCAACACAAACAATATCCAAAACACTCACCAATACCCATGTTGCCCTCGCAACCGGAATTCTTCTTATCGCCGCTGGATCTGCAGCATTTGCTGCTATGGGACGTCCTCCAGAAAAATTGTTTTCAACCATGTCAGTAACCTGTCATGATGGATCAAAAATGATGATGGATCAATACATACAAACTGTTTACAATGGACCAGATGCAAGCCCACAAGCAGGACCAGGACACCCATGTTTTACAAGTCGTCAAGCACAGATTATTGCGAATGGATTTTGTCAAAACAAAAGAAATCCAAGTACTGGAAAAACAGGAGTTAATACATTCTCAGTAAAAGGAAGATGTGAACAGGCTCCGGAGCAAAACTACGGCTATATCCCAGTTCCAAACTATGGTTATGGATACGGAACACCTTCTTATGGATATTCTTCTTCAAGAAAATAAAATTAGTCAAGACCTCTCACAAAAAAGATCCTCGTGGATCTTTTTTGCATTGAGTTTTATATCCTGTATTCCACTTCTCTACCTTTTTTGGAAATTTGGCGAAGCTGGATTTGGATATGATATTGGAATTTATCGACGAACGGCCCTAGAGTATTTTGAAAACTTTAAAAATCCAAATACTCCAGCATTCGCATTCACTGCTTTTTCGAACTTTCTATTTTTAGTCGGCGACTCTCTCAATTCTTTTCTTCTCACTTGGTATATTCTTCTCAGTGGACTTACTTCTTATACCTTTGCTCTCCTTGTCAAAAAAATAAGTAGCTAAAATATTCTTGGAGCCATTGCCCTCCTTCTTTTTTCAACGAGTCTTATTCAATTTGAATTTTTTGCTGGATTTTATTATCGCAATCTCCTCGCACTCTTTTTACTCTTTAGCACCCTCCTTTTACTTGAATATAAGTCCTATACCGCAGCCCTACCACTTCTTATCCTCAGTGCCATTCATCCACTCAGCACCTTTGTTTTTGCCCCAACGCTTCTCATTCTTGGAATATTTCAAAAAGAAAACAGCAAACTCTTTTTTTCAACCCTTTGTATCGCAGGATTTGGATCTCTTTTTTTGTCCTGGAATGAATTCTGGCGATATCTGCAAACACTGTTTGGATTTATCCAAAATCGAGAAGCCAGCCTTGCTCACTCCAGTGAATTCACAGGACAATTTATCAGTTCTTCACAATTTTTTCGCTTTACACTCCCCTATCTTCCCTTTGCTTGTATTGGTATTTTTCGTGAAGGCAAAAAACATATGTTTTGGATTATTTTTGGACTTATAAACCTGGGACTTATTGTATTTCAATTCTTTCTCTTTGAAAGATTCTATCTTTTTTTGAATATTGTCCTTATCTTTTTTGCAGCGTATGGTATTGTATTTATCTTTGAATATTTCCAAAATAAAAAATTGTTTTGGATACTCACTGTTGCCTATGCTTTTTTTCTTTTAAGCGCTCAAATGATATATGTAGGTCATAAAATTCCTCTTATACCCCAGTCTGAACTCAAAGAAATACAAAGTTTAAAAACCTTTATACCCAAAAAAAGTTTTATCCTTTCTTTTAGCTCGAGTGATGCTCCCTGGCTTTATGGATTTGCAGGAGATTACAAGATAATTGCTCCCGGAACACTTCATGAAAATAAATGGAATTTTGACAATTGGTCAGAATTTTGGACAACAAAAGATACAAAAAAAAGAGCCACTTTGCTCTCTCAATATAACACTCCCGAAATATTTATTTATACCAGCGAAGCATTTGCAAAAGTAGGACAAGATTTGTTTTCAGATGATCCAAATATCCAAAAAATAAACTCTCACCTATGGAAATACCAATTTTCTCCCTCATTATAAGCTTTGGACTCGGTTTTATTTTTCTCAAAAAAATAAAAATCCTCAAATCTCTCACCGGAGGAGAAAGGATTGTTCTC
>CAZQRI010000031.1:2089-9177 GCA_964595805.1 uncultured Gammaproteobacteria bacterium | reverse complement strand
TGATGTTTGTAAAGAACGATTGAAAGTATCACAAAAATCACCTCTTTGTCAAGGTCGGGTATTGAAAGGGATGCTTTTTTGTGCTACAGTAGCAGAACTATGAATATACTCTATATTGGTTCAGGATTTGTTGGCGCTTGTAGTGCCGCGGTCAGTAGTGATAGTGGCCACCATACCCTTGTTATTGATATTGATGAAAAAAAGATTTCACTGCTTGGAAGCAATGACCGAGACAAGATTGAATCATGTCTTCACGAAACCGGTCTTGGTGATTTGCTTATACACAACAAAGATCGTATTACTTTTACAACTGATTATACCCAAGTAGAAAAATTTCTTGATACTGCCGATGCGGTATTTATGTGTTTGCCAACTCCAGAGATTGGTGAAACAGGGGAGAGTAATCTCACATATTATTTTGATGCGGCACAAAAACTCGCCGAGACTTTGCTGAAAAGAAATAATGGAGCGCAGTCACAGTATGTTGTGATCGTGAACAAAAGCACGGTGCCAATTGATATGATTGATCGCAGTGAAGAAATTCTTGCGCAGCATGGAGTGAAAAATTTTGGTGTGGTGAGTAATCCTGAATTTTTGGTAGAAGGAAAAGCAATAGAAGGATCGCTTCGCCCTGATCGTGTGGTTGTTGGTGCCAGAAATGAACGTGATTTTGCAGTGATGAAATCGATTTATCAACGCTTTTATGATTCACCAAGTGTGCAGTATATTGAAGTGAATCCTCGTGAAGCTGCGGCAGGGAAATTGCTTGCGAACTTTGTTTTGTTCAATAAGCTCGCAGTTTGTTTTGATGTGATTGGTCGAACCTGTGAAGCTTTTGACGATGTACACTTTGAACAAATTCGTCGTATTCTTACGAGTGATCCACGTATTGGAAATTGGGGACTCTATGACAGTCTTTATGCGGGTGGAAGTTGTTTTATCAAAGACGCACGATCACTGTCGCACCAACTTCAAACATCGGGAGCCAATGCAGATATGGTGAGTGCTACCTATTTGGCAAATAAACGTCAACTTGAACTTTTTATTTCTCGCGCAGAGACAGAGGCACATTTTGATTGGAGTCAAAAAAATATTGCGGTACTTGGGCTTGCCTTCAAGCGTGATACCAATGATACGCGCAATGCTCCGAGTGTCGAGATTCTGCATTTTTTGAATGAAAAAAATGTGGGAAAAATATATTTGTATGATCCCGCAGCAAAAGAACTTTTTGCAAAACAATTTCCTGCATCTGAAAAAAATATTTATGTTGATCACGAATTTGAAGCAATCAAAGATGCCGATGTCGTGATTATTACAACAGACTGGCCACAATTTCGTGGACTTGCAGATATGCTGATGGCAGAAAAAAAACGACCTCTTATTATGGATGGACGTCGTATGCTGCAGCATCGATATAATGATTTGGTTTCTGCCGGATTTGATGTGATTGCTGTTGGGTCTCCATTTTTAAAAAAATAATATATGGTTACACTTGATGATTTAAAAAATAAAAAAGAAAAAGTCTGTGTGCTCGGACTTGGCTATGTTGGGTTGCCACTCGCGGTATTACTTTCCAAACATTTTTCTGTTATTGGTTTTGATATTGATGCCAAAAAAATTGATGAGCTCAAAAATGGAATTGAAAATATGGGGGAAGTTTCCCCTGATGAACTTTCTCGCGGAGACATTGAATATACCAGTGATCCGACTTGCCTCAGACATGCAAAGTTTATTGTTATTGCTGTCCCAACTCCGGTTAATCCGAGTAATAAACCTGACCTCAGTATACTTAAAAAAGCTTCTGAAATGGTAGGAAAACATATCGTAGAGGGGACTATTTTATCTTTTGAATCAACGGTCTATCCAGGGGTTACCGAAGATATTTGTGGTCCGATTATTGAACAGGCTTCTGGACTTCATCTCGGCACAGATTTTTTTCTTGCCTATTCACCAGAGCGGGTAAATCCAGGGGATAAAACTCATACGATTGAAAATGTTGTCAAGGTTGTGTCTGGGCAAAATTCGCAAACACTTGAGGTGGTCAAGGGTGTGTATGGCAGTATTACTACCGTATATCCAGCCGTATCTATTCGAGTAGCCGAAGCGGCGAAAGTAATTGAAAATACCCAGCGTGATCTCAATATCGCTCTTATGAATGAGCTCGCTGTAATTTTTAATAAAATGGGTATCAGTGTCTATGATGTCCTTGCTGCCGCAGAAACAAAATGGAATTTTCTCAAATTTTATCCAGGACTTGTTGGGGGACATTGTATTGGAGTAGATCCTTATTATTTGACATACAAAGCAGAGCAAGTTGGACATAAGGCCGAAGTTATTTTGGCTGGACGTCATACCAATGACAGTATGCATACATTTATTGCCGAAGAAATTGGTCAGTTTGCAAGTACTCATATTCAAAAAAATATCAGTGAATGTAACATCGTTATGCTTGGAATTACTTTTAAAGAAAATGTAAAAGATGTACGCAATTCAAAAGCTGCTTTGCTCTATGAAGAAATAAAACATACGGGGGCAAAAATTTCGGTGTATGATCCACTGGCCGATGCAGAAATGGTGAAGCATGAATATGGAATTGAAATTGAGACAGACAAAACAAAATTGCCTGCAGCAGATGTGCTCGTTGTAACGGTCGCGCATGATGAATTCAAAAAATTATCAGTGAGTGAAATTCAATCAATGGTGAATTTGCAGGCACTTGTCGCTGATGTAAAACATATATATAATAAAACGGACATCGAAAATGCGAACTTGCATTATTGGTCACTTTAATTTGTAAAAAATTTTATGCATTATCTTATTACTGGGGGAGCAGGATTTATTGGAACCAATCTCACGATTGAACTTTTGAAACAAGGACACCAAGTTCGTGTTTTTGACAATTATGCCGGTGGAAAAATGCCAGAGCGTTTTCAAGCCGGAGCTGAATATATTGAAGGCGATATCCGAGACAGAGCTGCACTTGATGCCGCAATGCAGGGGATTGATGGCGTGTTTCATATGGCTGCGCTGCCTCGTGTTATTTTTTCTATTGAAAATCCAGAACTGACACATGATGTGAATGTAAATGGTACTTTGAATGTGCTTCTTTCTGCCCGAGATAATGGAGTAAAGCGTGTTGTATTTTCATCTTCTTCTTCAACATTTGGCGATCAAGAAGTCTATCCACTCAAAGAAGATGGTGTGGTCAAAAAACCTCTTGCGCCATATGCGCTCCACAAATATATTGGAGAACACTATTGCCGCATGTTTGCCGAGTTGTATAACATTGAAACGGTTTCTCTGATTTATTACAATGTGTATGGATCTTTTTGTGATCCAAATGGTGCCTATGCGCTTGTGATTGGAAGATTTTTGCAAATGCGAAAAAATGGAGAGCCCCTCACTATTCGCGGAGACGGTGAAATGTATCGAGACTATACCCATGTGAGTGATGTTGCTCGTGCAAATATTTTGGCCATGACCAAAGATACGGTTGGAAAAGGTGAAACAATCAATGTTGGGTTTGGAAATCCATATTCAGTCAATCAACTTGCCGAGATGATTGGTGGACCAACTGTGAATGTTCCTGCACTTCCTGGTGAAATGAAATACACAAAGGCAGATATTAGCAAGGCAAAAAATTTGCTTGGCTGGGAACCAACCATTCAACTTCCCGATGGAATTGTAGAACTCAAAAAAGAATGGGGACTTGAATAAAAAAAGAAAAAAACAGACTCTTGATTGAGTCTGTTTTTGTTTGTGTTGAAATTAGTTTACTTTTTGTTTGACTTCATGAATGCCAAAGGTATTTCCTTCGCTATCAATAAAATATCCCTGCCATGCCATACCCGCAATATCAAATTTTGGCATAGCAATTTTTCCACCAGAGGCAAGAATCTTTTCGGCAGTGGCATCGTAATTTTCTACGACTATGGTTGAGACAAATGCATTGCATCCACATTGACCTTCTGCAAGTGGTACGGGGCGTTTGTGCATACCGCCATTGATACCCGGTTCCTTGCTGTCTTGTGGAGCGGTCATGATCATCCAGTATTCCATTGCAGGGCTGTCCCATTTTCGTATTTCCCAGCCAAAGACATTCGTATAAAATTTGGCTGCGCGCTCGAGGTCGTCCGCTTGGATCTCAAAGTGTGTGATTCGGTTCATATGATTTGGTTTATGTATTAAAAAATTTGTTTATATCTGCTTTAAAGTATTTTTCGCCTTTGATCATCTTGTATTCGTGATAATCTTTACTCATATTTGAATTATGCACCTCTTCAAAAATATCGTCAATCTTGTCTTGAAGTCCATGTTCGAGAATCGTGCCATACACAGCGTAGAGAATATCACAGAGTTCTTTGGCAATATTGGGAAGGTCATTATTTTTGACACCTTCAATATATTCTTCCACTTCATCTTTCATGAGTTTGTAGCGATTGGCCGAGCGGTCCTCTGGAATGAGTGCGGGAGATGATAAAATTGGTTGTTGAAATTTTTCGTGAAATTGTCGTACAAGGTCAAGTTCTTTTTGCATAATCAAATAATATAATTTTTTATTTTGAAAAAAGAGTCCAAAAACCAACAATAAGAAATCCAAGTCCACCAATGATTTTGAGTGTCTTCTCATCGATAAAGTTGGAAAGTGTGCTGCCGACGAGTACGCCAATAGCAGTGGTGAGGATGAGCGCCAGTGCTGCCCCTGCAAAAATAACAAGCTTCGAATGGTTTTTGTCTGCCGCAAAAAGCAGTGTTGCAATTTGTGTTTTGTCTCCGAGTTCTGCGAGAAAAATAGTGACGAATGTGGTGATAAATATTTTCATATGAGATAATTACATTTTTTGAAAAAATAATGTTTATACTTATTTATATGGTTTTGCTCCAGTCGACCCATGCTGTGAAATCATTCCACTCGTGTACGATGGTGTGTACAGAATAAACAAGCACGTTAGAGTTTTCATTAAAACAGTAGTAATCTCCGTTTTCTGTATCTATAAAAAATGGAAGCAAAGAATAAGAAGATTGGGTGAGTTTTTCAAAGTTGAGTATCTCTTCAATGGTATGAATAAAATATGCATTCTTGGAAAATTTGGGTGATTCAAAATCTGAATATCTAGAAATATAATCAAGAAATGATTGTGGATATATTTTGTGTATTTTTTCTTCGATTGATTTTATTTCATCAAATGATGGTAGTGGAATCATATTAATCGTTATAGACATCTTTAAAAAATAGCATCTTCAATAATTTTCTTTCGTTATTTTTTGGAAAACCACATCGTTTGGTAAAAGTATTAGTATCTTTGTATGTGCCAAAGAGTTTATCCCAGAGTGGCAAATCAGAAAAGTTGAAGTTGTGAACATCAAGCTGGTGATGAATGGAGTGCAGCTCTGGTGTTTGGATAATATATTTGAGCCAATGCGGAGTTTTTATATTTGCATGATAAAAATATTCTCCCGTTGCTGCAAAAAAATTGAACCAAAAAGCTCCTGGGAGACTTGCTCCAAGAATTGGATATAATAGAATTCCACTCAGCAGTGAGTCTGAAAAAATTTCAAGTGGGTGCTTATAAAAAGATGTTACAACTTCAATTCGAGAAGGGGAGTGATGAACTTGATGAAAAACTTGCCAGAGTCCTTTTTGGTGTCGTGCGCGGTGCCACCAATAAAAGAAGAATGTTCCAATAAACCAGACCAGAAATCCTTGGATATAGGCAGGAAAGTATGAAATATGAAAGAATGAAAATCCACCGAGCCAGTGAAACCAGAGTTTATTGGTGACAAGTGTGATCGCAAGCTGGCAGAGATTGATGAGTATTGCCCGCAGGTACCAGCCTCGAGCGCTTGGGAGTTGACGACCCGGAAAAATTCTTTCGAGGAGCAAAAAAATTATTGAGGCAATGATGGTGAGAATTGTTGGCAGGCTAAGGGACATATTTTTTATATTTCGTTTTTTATACGTTCCAAGTTTTCTACTGGATCGCTGATAACTTCCCATCGTGTGAGTCTTTGAATTCCGATTGCTTCAGAAGTTTTTTTGATGAGTCCATCTGCAACTGCTTTTTCAAAAAGAGCGGCGCCTTCTGCTGTAAAATCTGTCGAAAGAAATGTTTTTCCGACTCCGACTCTTCGTAAAAAATCATGAAATACGAGATAGCCAAATCGGTATCCTTTTTGAATATTCCAAATGTTTAAAAATAAGGGTTCATGATCTCCAAATTGCGCATCATAATTGGCCATAGTCTTCACATTAAAAATGGCATATTTGGCATCAATAATATCTTGGATGATGTTTTTCATCTGTTCTCGGCTCAATTGTTGGTCGGGAGTAGGCAGTGATTCTCTTATTTCACTCATATATTTTTCTTAGAAAAAGTAGGCTTATTATACCCTTATTTTTTGAAAATATACAAGGGTATGGGCCGAAATTGAGACCCTTGCTCAAGCGCTCAAAAAATGGTATAAACAAGGCAGCGATATGAACGATACCCAGCAAATTAAAGACAAAATCGACGTGGTAGATTTTCTTGGTGAATACATGGTTTTGAAGCCTGCAGGCATCAATTACAAGGGGCTTTGTCCATTCCACAGAGAAAAATCACCATCTTTTATGGTTAATCGCGAGCGGCAGCGCTGGCATTGTTTTGGTTGCAGTAAATCTGGAGATATTTTTACATTTCTTCAAGAACTCGAAGGAATGGAATTTGTTGAGGCGCTCAAATACCTCGCTGATCGTGCTGGGGTTACATTAGAAAATAGTCGTGGAAGTGAAATTCAGGGAAATCAAAAAAATCGTCTCAAAGAAATTTGTGAAACAGCAGCACATTTTTATCATGAATTTTTATTGCGCATGCCTGCAGCAGCTGCAGCTCGTGAATATTTGGAAAAAAGAGGACTGAGTGATGAAACAATCAAAAAATGGCGCATTGGTTTTATTCCAGATCAATGGGAACTTCTCACACAATACTTGCTCAAAAAAGGTTATGGTATTGATGATTGTATTGCGGCAGGGCTTACGATAAAAAAAGAAGGCGCGACCAATGGCAAAGGATTTTATGATCGTTTTCGTGGTCGCATTATGTTTCCAA
>CAZQRI010000031.1:0-2079 GCA_964595805.1 uncultured Gammaproteobacteria bacterium | reverse complement strand
AATTTTTGATATGTATGGTGCCGTGGTGGGTTTTACTGGTCGCGTGCTTGTGGAAACCGAAAAATCTGGAGGTAAATATGTGAATACTCCAGAGACCCCGATTTATAATAAATCAAGTATTGTTTTTGCACTTAACTTTGCAAAAAACATAATCAAACAACGAGACCTTATTGTCATGGTCGAGGGGCAGATGGATGTGATTGCCTGTCACCAAGCTGGGATGGAAAATGTGGTTGCAACGAGTGGTACGGCTATGACCGAGATGCAGGTGCGTTTACTCAAACGCTATAGTGAAAACATGGCCCTTGCTTTTGATGCTGACGCCGCAGGACAAAATGCAGCCAAGCGTGGTATAGATATTGCGCTGAGCGAAGGAATGAATGTTCGAGTGATTCGAATTCCCGAAGGTGCGGGTAAAGATCCTGATGAATGTCTCAAAAAAGATCCTGCGGTGTGGTTCAAGGCTGTTGACGATGCTCGAGATATTATGGTGTGGTATATGGAACGTGCTTTTTCATTGCATGATCCCAAAACACCACAGGGGAAACAAAAAATTGCAGAAGAAGTTTTGACGGAGATTGCACGTATTCCTGGGGCGGTTACTCAGGATCATTGGCTCAATGATTTGGCTAGCAAATTGCACCTTGAAACTTCGGTGCTTCGGGATGAGCTTTCTCGTATGGCTCAAAAAGCTAAGCCAACACCACTTTATGGTGCTTCTCTTGCCAAGCCAGAGGTTCCCAAAACAAAGCCTTTGGAAGTCCCAAAAACCCGTATTGACGGACTTTTTGATAGGGCCCTTGGTCTTTTGTTCTCCCGTCCAGAAAAAGCAGCTTTATTTTTTCAAAAATTCCAAGGAGACTCTCTTGTGAGCGCTCGGAACTTTGCCCTTTACGAAGAGCTCAAAAAGGTATATACTACTGGAAGTACCGATTTTTCGGCTCTAAATCAAGAGCATGGTGAAAACATCTCTCTCCTTTTAATGCAAACAGAACTCGATGGAAACCCCAGCGAGACTTTTGACGTTTCACAGGAATTTGAGCTTATTTCACAGGAAATTAAAAGTGAATGGATCAAAAATCGTCGCAAACAGCTTAGCTACGAACTTGATTTGGCTGAAAAAGAAGGTCGACGAGAAGATGTAAATCGTATTCTCCTAGAATTTCAAAATATTATTTAAAATAAGGAATCATCGCACTTTTAGAGTGCGACGTAAGTGTTTGCTAACGCTCCCTTATGTTCAAGAAACTCAAGACAATTCAAAAAAAAGCAGTGAGCCGCGCTGCCCAAATTCTCAAAAAGCCAGCCCAAAAGGCTGCTTCTCCTGTTGCTAAAAAAGCAACCAAAGCTGTTTTGAAACCAAAACAGAAACCCCTCAAAGCAACAGTAAAAAATGCTGTGAAAAAACGTAAAATTCCACCAAAATATCAGGCAAAAACAAAAGTTTTTGTAGAAAGTGAACCACTCAATCCGCCTACAGAACAACAAATGTGGCACCTTATTGATAAGGGTCGTGGACGTGGCTTTTTGACTGAAACCGAAATTTTTCAAACGTTTCCTCGTTTGGAATGTTATCTTTCTGAGTTTGAAGGTTTTGTAGACGCACTTGAACATACCGGTGTGAGTATTGTAGAAATGAAATCAGGACTTCTGGGTCAAGTGAGTGAGCATCGAAAAATTCTTGAGTCTGTGCAGGGTGATCAGCCAGATATGGAAGATGGTGTTTTTGACCTTGGAAATATTGCACAGGATTCTATTCAAATGTATTTGCGTGAAATTGGAAAGATTCCACTTTTGTCTGCCGATGATGAAATTGCGCTTGCAAAACGAAAAGAAATGAGTGACAAGGCAGCCGAGAGAAAAATGATCGAAGCCAATTTGCGTCTCGTTGTGTCTATTGCGAAAAAATTTGTAGGAAAACAACTGACCTTATTGGATTTGATCCAAGAGGGGAATATTGGACTTTTTCGTGCTGTGAAAAAATTTGATTATCGTAAAGGCTATAAATTCTCTACCTATGCCACCTGGTGGATTCGTCAGGCTATTACTCGTGCTCTTGCCGATCAGTCTCGTACGATC
>CAZQRI010000030.1:0-9220 GCA_964595805.1 uncultured Gammaproteobacteria bacterium | reverse complement strand
CATAAAAATGAAATTGTACAAATGGGTGAATACAGTAAGACCAGTATTTCAAATTTTTCAAAAGAAAATTATATTGAAAAACTCCTTCAAATTTATATGGGAGAGGTAAAGTAAACTTTGACGCAAGTTTAAATTTATTCTATACTGTACATACTTAATCTATCAAATATGGGAGAAAGATTTAAAATTCCAAAACCTTTGATGAGTCAGGAAGTGCTGTTGCAACAAAAACAAAAAGAAGTGCGTGTTGAACATCATTTGGAAAATTTAATTGCAGAGTTGTATGAAATATTTGATTCTCGCGAAATTCAAATATTTCTTGACTTATACAAAGATTTTGTTCCGTCTGAAGATGGGGGAGAAACGGTTTTGTCGAATATTCCAGGTTTGGAAGAAGACGAGAAAAAAGAATTTATTGAAGTTTTATTAGAGCATAATATCGTAAAAAAACTTGGTCCCAATGAAAATGGTCTGGTTGGTTTTGTATGGTTAGTAGATACTGACTTATACAATAAATTGTGGACAAAAATGATGGCTCTTGATACCAGTTATAACCTTGCGGAGTTGAAAGACAATAAAATGGTACAAAAAATTGTTTTGAAAACATTTGCAAGGAGATTTCCACAAGGTACGAAGTGTAGAGAAACTGGTAAACATTCTCGTTCTATCCACGAAACACTTTTAAATGAACTTGGTTGGGAAAATATGGAAAGTCGCTCGTTTTTAGCTTTTTGGCGTGGTCTTGTTGATGCAGGCTATGTAGAGATTCTTCCAAAATATGATATGAATCGAGAGAAAAAAGATTATTATTTTATAACCGAAAAGGGAAAAGATTTTATCTTATAAATTGAAATTTTAAAAATTACAAAGTATGCAAAATATTCAAGAAGTGTTTATCCGTATTCAGGAGAATAAAAAGAAGTTGAAGGATCTCAAATCTACCTACAAAGAAGCGCTTGAAAGTGCGACTGGATACAAAGATGTTGTAGAACAACTCAAAACACTTCGTGAAAAAAAGAAACAAATTGAAATTTCTGTGAAAGCTGATTTTTCTGGAGAATTTACCCAGATGGAAGATTTGCAAATAGATATTCAAAGTGATCAAGAAATGCTCAGCGATATTGCGCTGACGAGTGTCATGAAAGGGGAGACTGTGTCTGTAAAAGATCAGTACGAACAAGAATTTGAACCTACCTTTGCTGTAAAATTTAAAAAAGTAAACTAAATAATATGAGTATTGATAAAAAACCTTATATACCAGATGCCTATAGGTTCGATAAGAATCGTGAACCAGAGAAAATTGAACCTTTTTTCGTAGACCGTGTTTCAGATCTTCCTGAAAAGGGAGGCAGATTTACACTTCCTCCAGGAACAAAAATATATAAACCTCGTAATGTTGAAATGGTTATAGATGCACCTATGGAAGTAACTTTGAGTCCTATGAATCCGGATTTGCTGCGTGCGCGTTTTGTAAAGTCAAAGGTACTTAGTGCTGAAGAAGTTTCAACCTTACCGCCAAATAGGTTTATAGACGATACACGAGACGTATCTGTTTCTGGAAATAATAAGATCGGAGTTATTTATGGAACAGAAGTACGTGAGATGCCCTTAATCGTAGAACGAGAAATATAACACGAGACTGCTATTTTTAACAAATATGTCTGTTATTGTTTATTCTACTCCAACCTGTCCTTGGTGTCATAAAGCCAAAGAATATTTGGCTTCCAAGAATATTTCATACGAAGATGTGGATGTCTCGCTTGATACTGCGCGAGTGGATGAGATGTTCAAAAAATCTGGACAAATGGGTGTACCGGTGATTGATATCAAGGGTACAATTATTGTGGGTTTTGATCAGTTGGCGATTGACGAAGCCTTGCTCTAAAAAATTTTTGAAAATAAAAACAACCTTGATGTACTCAGGGTTGTTTTTTAATAATTCTGTGTTGGGCCGTCCCGTTACACAGAAGTGTAGCAGGCGGCCCGCGCTCGCGATGCATGATCGCTCTCCTTTTAGTTGAGGTGGCGGCCTCCATTGCCTCCGTTTTCATCATTTTCGTCATCATCATCGGTATTTTCGATGTCCGTGGGAGTCGCGACCGCCTCCACAATGATTGAAGCAAAGGTCTCGGCGTGAACACCCGTCAGCAACAGCGATTCAGCTTCCCGGTCGTAGAAGGTCTGCTCGAGATTCGCTTCAATCTCTTCGAAAATGGCGTGCTGCGCCACGTGAATCTTTTCTTCGTGTGAATACCGAAATGACTTGATTTGCCTTGGCGAAAAGAACATCCACAGACGCGTGGAGTTGGGGATCCTGGTCCCGTCGTCCTTGGTCATCCAGCCAACGACGAGTACGAAGGGGCGAGGAACATCCAGGTTTGCGAACACCCTATCGAGAAAGAGCTTCATTTCTCCTCCCGCAAAAGTTTATATAAAACTAACATATATATTCTAAAAAAGTCAATAAAAAGTAACAGGTAAAGAGTAGACACTTTTTTGATCTTGTGGTAAAAATAGAAGAAGAAAAAAGAAATATACAATAATTTTTATGTCTGAAAAACTTTCTCGCGAACAACTCGTAGATCATGCCAAGGCACAATTTCATATTGATCGCGATCCAAAATTTCCCGAGGTTCGAAAAAAACTTCTCGATGGGGTAGTTGAAAATCCTGAGAATAGCCAAGTTTTTTTTGCAACATTTGATCATTTGAATCCTGCAACGCCAGATCGTATTTTTACAGGGAAGATGCGTGCCAGTGCTGTCGTAGAGGCACTTCGCAGTGAGGGAGTCGAGGGAGTGAGTATTATTCTTGATAATCTTTCTCCAGACAGTGAGCGTCAGCTCGAAGGCGGTGGTTGGGGACTGGGGCTTGGTCTTATTCCAGATAGTCTTACTCGTGTTTTGAAAGATAAAGATATTTTTTATGCGCGTAATGAATGCATGACATTTGATATTGCTGCGACTTTGCTTGAGGTAGAAAAAGTTCTGGGTAAACAGTTTTCTTCCTCTTCGCTTGATGTAACACAGAGAGAACTTCGTATCCAAAAAATGTTGGAGCGTCTTGGAACAACACTTGGCTTGTACAATTTTGCGCTTCAAGAAGGAAAAAGAAAACATGGTCGGTCATCTGAGTCTTTTGTCTCGGCCTCACAGATGCTATTAGAACTTCGAAGGATTATGCAAGAATATTTGACTCTTGATACTCCTTTGATAAAAGAAGTTTTGCAGTCAAAAATGATAAAAAATATTGCAGCAGCACTGGAACAACTCGCAAGCGAGGGCTATGCATTTTGGAATATGCCAGGAGCAGATGAAAAGTCTCTTCTGCGGCCTCTGGATGCTCGTGGAAAGGCAAATGGTTCTGTGGTGCATGATGCTGGATTTTTTTCTATTTTGGATACAAAAGGCAAAGAAAGCAAGCGAATTCGTGAAGCGGAAATTTTTGAAGCATTATCTCGCGGTGAAGTAGTACCGACTGCCAAGCTTCTCATGTTGGCAGTTATGGTAGCACCCGAGATTCCACAGTTTGGAAATACCTATGGACTTGAACAGTCTGCTCTGGATTGGTTGCAAATATCTGGACCAGGACTGCGTTTGAATCCGGATTATCAAGATTCAATATCTGTTGGAAAAGTGTTTTTGGGAGATGATAAAAAAGTTTCTGGAAAATTTGCTTTGGATCTTTTGCATTTTTCAAAAGAAAGATTGCGTGAAATGATTGTTCAGGTTGCAGAAACAGGAAAGTCTGCCTTTGCAATACCTTTTGGGGAGATTGAGGAGCAATGAAAAGGAATTTGAAGGAAATAAAAAACCATCGTGTGAAAACGGTGGTTTTTTGTATGAGTGAACCTCAGGATAATTGCTTGGAATCGAATTATTGTTGAGTTGAAGCTTTGGCAAGAGTTAACTGTGACAGAAGTAACCCTATAAATACATAAATATATCTTATTTAAGCTAAAAAAGAACAGATACCTCTTGACAAAGGAAACATTTTCTGCTATACTAGGCTGTTTTTAAATATATAGTTCTTAACTATTTTTTTCATCATTTTGTGGTGGATAGAATAGTCAGGAACTCACACACAGACCAGGAGGCAGAAAAATGAGCGCTAATGATCGTAAGAGTGGTAGCGTCAAGTTCTTCGACCAGAACAAAGGGTGGGGATTCGTCACCGTGGATGGTGGTGATTTTCAGGAGGTTTTCTTCCGCTTGGAAGACTACAGGGCGCCGAACAACAGCGACAAACCGACTGATCGCATTCCGTGCAAAGGTGATCAGATTGTCTTCAAGCTGGTGTCGAGCGGCAAAGGCGACAAAGCTTCCCCCTGGGCGTTTGAGGTCGAATTTCCTGTGGCGTTGCAGGGGAAAGGACAGTCTCAGCGGATCATCAGCTCTCGGATTCGTGAAATCAATCGAGCAGATCTGCGGGATGATGACCTGTACACGTGCGAGTCAGAGTATTGGGGCAGTAACCCGATCGTCTGGTTCGCCATCATCTATCGACCGACCACGAAGGAGATCTTCAAGATTCGTTGTTGGGATGGTGAACGTGGCGGCTACCAGCCCGACATTCCCTGCGGCCAGCTCCCCGACGGTGTGACCGTCGAGTGGGAGATCTGAGATTCGACGGCGGTCACCGTGGCTTGAGGTGCTCCTCGCACTTCGCTATTGGTGAAGACTCAAAAGGCAAGCTAGAGTATAAAAGCTTCCGATTCGTTCTAAAATTATTTTTATAAAGTAGTTTGAGAATAAAAAATCACCGTTTGCGCGGTGGTTTTTCTTTTTGGTTCGAACTAATTACCGTAAGGTAGTACTTGTGAACCTCGGGGGAATTGCTTGGAATCGGGTTGTAGAGGAGTTGAGAGTGTGGAGTGATTTTATGAGTACGGAAAAAGCTTTAGTGACTTTTTAAAAATCTTTACTGAATGTATTATTACTACAGTTTTTATACATATTCCAACTTAAATTTCTCAGTATTTCAGACGTTATATCAGCTTTGGGAATAAAATCTTTACAATCTTTTCCATTCCACTGCCCGCTATTATCTTCGTAAAATATTCTGCAGATATCTTCGGACTCTACATATTCAGAGTCTTTTACATTATTCCATTTTTTCTTTTCTTTTTCATATAAGTCATAGCATTCACTCTTTCTCTTAGAGATATACTCCTTTTCTTTTATTTCTTCTTCTTTTTTTGATTCTTCTTCTTGTATCCGTCTATCCTCACTTTCTTTATTTATTTTATCTTCTCTTTCTCGGTTTTCCTTTTCAATTCTATCTTGCCTCTCTTGAGTATCTCTTTGAGGGATATAAATTATATAGTGGTAAGCAACTGAACCTCCTATAAGAATGGATAAAAGTAAAATTATCAAAGGTATAAATTTTTTTGAAAACATATAAATTATTTATAGTATAATTTAGTATAGTACTAAAAATAAAATAAATCTAATTTTTTTGTGTATAAGTAACAAAACTTAAAATTATAAAGAATCTCTTAGAAGGGGTCTAGAAGCTTAAATTTAGAGGATATATCTTCTTTTAAGACTTATTGATGTTTTGGTCTAAAATATCAAATAGGAGCGGTAAATCTTTGGTATAAGTCGCGGTATAGTTATTTGTATCTACAATTCTATCTCGTTTGTTTTCTGTGTAGTTTTTTATAAATTCACGATTTTTCTCCCAATAAGCTTTTAATTGATTATAATCAAATATATCTAACAATTCGTTAAAGTTGAGTTCATAAATAGTACGTAAGGGGTTTCGAATATGTCTTACAAGTTGCGTTAGAAGATAATCTACAAAATAAATAGCATTGTCTGGGTTTGTTTCTACATTAAAACATATATTAAAGAGATATTCATTCATCTTTTTTTGTATTGTTTTTTTATCTTCATCACCTGTAGGATCATAATAACCACAACCAATACCCATTTGAATCTTTGCGTTTGTAGATTGGTAAACTATAAATGATAAAATGTTATTTTTTTGTAATTGTAAATTTATAGATTTTTCTTTTATGACGAAACTTTTTGATAAGCCTAGTAACTTCGGTTCAGATAGGTTATTTACTTCGTCGAATATATTCTTTTTTGTATTTATATATTGTGTATTAAATATGTCAAAACACTTTTGAGAGATCTCTCTCATCTCGATTATCGTTAGTCGTGTGACTTCTCCGTTAATCTGAGTGTTTGGACTGGAATGATGAATTAAAGAATTATACACATTATAAAATCCACCACTTCTATCGTAGCTACAGTATAATCTAAAAGTTAAGAGGTCATTGAATCCTAATATTCCTCTTTGCTCTTCAGATAAAGTTGTTATAATACCATTTTCTTTATGTTTACCTTCTCCAAAGATTATTTCAGCTATTTCTTTGAGACTTTCACTATTAGAATTATCATAGTTTTTTCCATCGGCATCTTGCCAACCTTTTGCATTTAAGAGATTTATTAGGTCAAGTGGTAATTCTCCTCGTAACTTAATCCCTAAAGTATCATTGGTTATTGGAGAGAGTTTTTTGATTAAATTCAATATAAATTTAACGATTAAGTTAGTTTTTTCTAGTGTTATTTTATCCATTTGCCCAAAAAGTGCGTGAAAAAATAATGTAAGATATTTGTCTCCGTTATTCGTCTCTGTAAATTGGTATTGTTTGTTATTTTTATAAATTTCTTCAAGAGTTTTATTACCTTTTAGAAATTCATTTGCATTTTGTAAGTGAAAAGTATAGTCATCCGCTAGTGTGGATACTTGTCCTTTTGCAATAAGTTCTAGGTAGTTGATAAGATTTCTTCCTGTACCAAAAGTTCCGTTGAATGCCGCTGAATTACTAAGTTGTTCGCGAGTCGGTTTTTTTTCTTTGTATTTTTCAGCACTAAAAACTTTAGCCAGAAGGAAACGTTTATTAGTGTTTAACTTGCCATAAAATTCATTATATTCGTCGGTATTTATATAGGTATGTTCGGAACCAGTTGGATCATACTTCCACTTTAAGGAAAATATACCTTCGTTGGGCCCTGTTTCACTTATATATATACTTCTAAAAAGGTCTGGATAGTTAATATAAATTAAGATTAAGTGGAGTAGATCATTAAAGTCAATATCCCTTTTGTCAAGTTCTAAATTTGGAATTTCTTGTGTGACCATGATTATAATATTTAATATCCGTTTAAGTTTGCGTATATCTCCGAGGTAAAGAGAGTATTGATAAAATAGCTTGGAGTTAAAAATATTGTCTATTTCGTGTGTTATCTTATAACTTAGTTCATCTGAAAATTTGTTTTTATCAGATAAGTTTTTTATCTTTGCTAATTCATTTAGAAAATACCTTTTCAATTTATCTCCAGGAACGATTAGGGTTTTTTTAATATTTACAACCTTTTCAAAATATTCAACGATTTTACTATTATCTACCTTTTGTTTTACACCTTTTACATTTTCAAATGTATTTATATTTTCAGTATCGTAACAAAGGATATAGGTTATATTAGGTAACACAAATGTCTTTTTTACTATGTCTAATACAACCTTTATATCTTCAAAATATAGACGATCCAAATCATCTATAATAACAATTACCTTCTTCTTTGATAAAATTAAGTTTTCTTTTAACTCCTCAAAAATTTCCATTTCAGTCTTTTTTGTAGGCAGAGTAAATTCAAAGTTTTTTAAACTGAATTTAATATTACTTACTACTTTTAAATATTGATCTATAGCTCCGCTTATTTCAGGAATAAAATTACTTTTATGAATTGTCTTCAATAACTCTTGAACAAAGATATTAAATAACTCTTTTTTATTTTCGAATCTGAGAGGTTCAAAACTTAAAACAACGATTTTATCGTTATTTTGACAGTTTTCCCAATAACTTTTACAGAAGTTAATATACGTAGATTTCCCGCTTCCCCAGGGTGCATCTAAGCCGAAAACAATACTATTACTTGATCCATTGTTTAAAACTTGGTTTGCAAAAGTTTTTGCAAATTGTTTAATGTCAAGTGCGTCTTTATCTTTTTCGGCCTCGTCACTTATAAAAAGTGGAGTTTGATCTTTCGTTTTTTGTGTAACCAAAATTATGATTAGAGTATCAATAAGTATGTATCCCAAAAATATAAAACAAGCCAGTATTGAACGCCCCAATAAATCTAATTGAATAGCTAAACCACAAATTGTATATAAAATTTTGGAATGGAGAACGATAATCGTAAATAGGGAAACCCCAATTGATAATAAAATATCAAATCTTCTACTTAATATAATCTTTTTTAAAAAAGTCATTAAGTGATATAAAAATATTGGGATTAGAGTGAAGACTACTCCGAGAAGTATGTATCTTAAACTATATATCAAATAGCCTTCATGAAAAAGCTTTTTAAAAAAAAATAGTAAAGTTTCAATGGTAAAAAAACAAGTTAGAAAATATTTGAGGTTAGTGACTGCTCTATTTTTGAGGACAATATTCATAAAAGATTCATTATGGATAAAATCTACCACTATTGATATTAAAAATCAACTTGTATTAAGTTGATTTTTGTATTTTTGAGTAAATACTTAATTACTTGTTTAAAAATGCACAACACCATCACTTTCTTCGACTTTTGCCCCACATTTCGGACAATCAAATACATTCCACCCTAAAAAGTCAGTTTTTGAACAATTGGGACATACTCTTATATCCTTAGTAACGTCAACATCTACTCTGTCTTTACAAAACATACAAAAGCCTTTTGTGTGCCCATTGTAGTTTTTTAACATTGTTTCAGTTTTCCCACGAAAAAAAATAACTATATTGAAAGGACATTTTGTACAATAAAACGGAACATCTGCTGCCATAAGAGTATAATTTAAAGGTTAATCTCGAAAAAAGAAACACGTCCCGTATGAAGAAAAAAACTTATGATAACAGTCTTTATATATTTTTATACTTCCTGATATAAGGGAAAATAAAAGTACTATAATTATAGTTAGGTGAAGTAGAAAATATAACTTTCTCTCTAAATTGGTCATATTTGTAGGTTAGCTAGCGTTTTTTTGGTAACAAAAAGCTCCCCGCTAGTGATGGCCTTTCGACCACCCATACCCGTTTCCAGGTACGACCGTGCAAGGCAACTAAGCGGAGAGCTTACTACCTTGCACGGTTTTGGTGCCATGCTCTATGGATTGCCATAGAGTTTAGGCGTAAATTGTTGCTATTATACTAGCCTCTATGTTGC
>CAZQRI010000029.1:0-9420 GCA_964595805.1 uncultured Gammaproteobacteria bacterium | reverse complement strand
GAAATCTCGTTCATCATGTGAATGAGTCTCTCCTGCGCTCCATTGACATCTACCCCAGCCACAAGTGCGGTTGTAGAAAGTTGTACCAAACGTTTATCATACATGCGTTTTGGAACCATATCCTCAATCATACGCTCTGCAATACCATCAATAATGGTTTTCTTTCCAACCCCATGTTCCCCAACCAAAACCACACCACTGCGTCCCGCATCAATTGATCGAAATATTTCTTCAATTTCACGGTCGCGTGCTACACAAGTAGTCAAATATCCCATTACTCCAGAACGAGTCAAATCTTGACTAAAAGTATTCAAATACGGTGTTGCCACAGCCGTCATAGCACGATCAAGCCCATACTTACTGCGTTTACTCGCCAGCACACGAAATTTTTGATATTGATCACGCATTTTTTCTCGAATACGTATCCACTGCACCACATTTTCAAAACGCTGGGCTTCTACTCCAAGATCATACAACCATTCTTGCAATGCGGGAGTAATAGAAACCACTGCTTCCAAAATTTCTGCCACATCAACAAAACGCTTGCGACTCGTGTATGCATTTTCATAGGATTGAAACAAAATTTCTTGCACATCCGCAGATAAGACAGGACTTCCTTTGTATGATCCATCGACAAAAATAGCCGCAACTTTTTCTTGTAAAATTTGAGAAGATAATCCAAGACGCAAAAAAAGTGTTGCAATCTTGGAATTTGAGAGTAAAACATAAAATATATGTACCGGAAGTACCTGTTCTTGGTGATATTTTTCTGCAAGAAAAAAAGCTTCGCGCACAAGTTCTTTGGCATCGTGGGTAAAAGACAAAAGAACATCCTTTCGTTTTTTGTGTGGAATATGTGCTACGGCTTCAAAATTTTCTGTCATTCCAGCTGTCCAAGGCGAAATTTCTTTTTCATTTTCTTCACGAAAAGATTGCTTTTCTACTTCTTCGGCCTCTACTTTTGCACTTTTTACACGATACAAAAGCCACAGCAAAGATAACAAAGCAAACCAAAAGAAAACAGTAATAGAACCAAATCCATCTCCCCAGAATGAGGCACTCAAAATATCTGACTCCAAATTATTTTGAGAAACTTTTTGAAAAAAAAGACCAAAAGAAGCAAAAACACAAAGAACTCCAAAAATAACTTCTACAACATACAAACGTTTGGATGCTTTTTGGAGACGCAAAGCACTTGAAGTGAACACTTCTCCCAAGTAAAGAAATTTTCCACGAGACATACGCCCAAATCCCAGACCATGACATTTGGGACATTTTTTATTTTGAAAAATACCTGTTGTATTGCAAGAGGTACAGCGTATAAGAGAAAGAGAAGGAGCTCGTACAAAATCCATACTAGGTATGTAAAAAAATACTCGACGCAATTTGAAAAACAAAAAATAAAGGAAGTATCAACCACAACAAAAACAATATCCACACAACGCTGGTCCAAATAAGTAAACCAAAACCTCGACCAATCACATTCACCAGACGCATAAAAAAACTCGTAATGCGTCCCTGCCAATCTGTTTGGCCAAACATTGGTACAAAAATATTTTTGAGCCAGAGTCCTGGACCAAGATTACTATTGGCATCCGAAATCAAAGCCAAACATGCCAAAAAAGTCCTCTTGGTACCAAGGCTATACCACCACACCGGAAAATACAAAAAATCAATAAAAAATTGTCCAAGAAGTTTTATAAAAATTGTCATACAAGTATAAAACTATTTTACCACAAAATAAAAAAAACTCATAGCAATCTATGAGTTTTTATTTGACGGCTACCACCGGTGGCTGCAAAGATGCAAATTCTGGTTTTTCTACCGGGACAAACTGTACATTTTTGAGACGTCCCTGAATACTTTGCATCGAACCATTTTTTGCAATTTCAAATTGTAATTTATTATCATCCTCTTGTAAGACCTTTACTTGTTTTTGGAGAGCAGAAATATCATATCCTTTGATAGAGACACGAGAAAGCCCCATTACATAGACAATCAAAAGTACAAAAGTAAGTATGGTCAAAAAAATTCGAAAACCATGACTTGAAAGCAAAGCAGACACATTTTTATTGTGTTTGGCATTCATTCGATTGTCACTATACATGGCGTAGTTCATAATTTTTCTACCACACGAAGTTTTGCACTGCGTGATGGTGGATTATTTTTATACTCTTCTTCACCACACTCAATGGGTTTTCGTGTAATAATTTTTACTGTTTTTTCATCTACAGATTTAAAATAATGTTTGACAATACGATCTTCAAGTGAATGAAAGGTAATCACTGCAAGTCGCCCACCCGCTTCAAGAACCTCAATAGCAGGAGCCAATACTTTTTCAATCACAGCAAGTTCATCATTGACCGCAATACGCAGAGCTTGAAATACTTTTGTTGCAGGATGCAATCCCCCAATCCAAGGAATCTCTTTGTCCGTTTTCAATTTTGTTCGATAACACTGCAAAACAATTTCTACAAAATCACCTACGGTTACTATTAATTTTTGTTTTCTTGCATCTCGCACCGCATGTGCAATGTCTCCACTCAAATTTTCTTCTCCAAAGGTAGAAAAAATATATTCAAGCTGTTCTGGCGGAAGCGTATTCAACAATTCTGCGGCGGTTGGATTTGAGAGACCAAAAATTGGATAGTCAAAGTTACTTCCATAACGCATATCAAGAAGTTCCTTTGGATTCTGAAAGCTCAGTCCTCGTTCACGATCTGCAAATTGAGGACTGGACCAGCCAAAATCCATAAGGATCCCCTTCACCTGCGAAAAATCATTTTCTTCTACAATTTTTTTTATTTCGGTAAAATTATTTCGTACAAAAATGACCCTTCCTTCAAAACGATACAAAAATTGCTTCGATCTCAGAAGTGATTCTGGATCAGCATCAATTCCAAGAAGTTTTCCATTGGGTCCAGTTTCTTCCAAAATTTTTTCACTATGACCCGCATCACCAAGAGTACAATCAACAACATTCATCCCTGGTCGCAAATTCAATGATTCAAGAACTTCTTTCAGCAATACTGGTACATGTCGCATAGCAATATCTTATTTTCTAAACTCCGAGAATACCCATCTGTTCTGCAATAGTCGTACTTTCGGCTTCGTTTTGCTTGGTATATTTTTCCCAAGCATCTGCATCCCAAAGTTCCAATCGATTGTAGAGACCAGCGACAACAACATTTTTTTTGATATTTGCAAAATGACGCAAATACTCTGGAAGAATGATTCTCCCAAGTTTATCGAGCTCCACATCCATGGCACCTGCAAGCATAAGACGAGAAAACGCTCGTGTATTTGCTTGGGCAAAAGGAAGGGCTGCAAGTTTTTCTGCAAGCTTGGTCCATTCATCACGTGTATATAAAAATAAACACTGATCAAGACCGCGCGTCACCACAGCCCCAGAAGAAAGATCGAGTTGAAATTTCTTTGGAACCATAAGACGTCCCTTCTCGTCCAAATTGTGGGTATACTCACCGATAAACATAAAAGTTGTATTATTGCGCAAAGAGTTATGAGGAGACAAGCATAATGCTCATAGAACTCTTTTCCCACAATGTACCACTTAACACCATTATATACCACTTTCAAGCTCTCCACAACTCTTTTGAGAAAAAATTTATCCACAGGGCTAATTTTTGTATAAAAAAACAGCCCTTGCGGCTACAGAGAATTGATTTTTTTCTCATTTTGTGATTAAAATGCTTTGTTGAATACACAATTCACAAAGGGTGTGACATGCGGCAAACACCGACGAAACGATTCCAAATGGTCAACGAACAATACGCTCTCATGCGCAAGGAAGCACATGAGCAAAACAACACATCAGCAGTCAACCAACTCGAAGCAGTAAATGATCTGAGAAATCAGCTCATCATCCAACTCTATCGAGAGGGGTTTTTCAAAAAGCCAGAAAACCCCAAAGAAAAAGCCCTGTTCGAAAACAAAAGGGCCTGGAGCGAGATCAGTCTGATGATTCTTCAAGAAATTGAAGACACACTGCAAGACATAACTCTCGCCCTCTACGTGTTCGTACCGTCGTAGAGAAGCAGCGATCACCCACACACAACTGCCCCCTGCTCGCATTTTGCTTGAGCTGGGGCTTCTTGATTTTTAAAGACTTTTTTACTTTCCAAATTTTTTGTGAAAAGCGTAAAGAAGCAATACACCGAGTGACGAAGTCACGGACATAAGAGGAATAGTAATATAGCCAAATTCCAAGACAGATTTATCAGCACATTGTGAAACCCCTGTTCCAGCCGCACAAGGAATAATTGGCGCCCCGCCCCATTGAATATAGTAATTATAGACTCCAACAATCAGACAAAGAACCATGAGAACCGAAATATATTCCAAAATCTTTTTGTCTTTTTTCCACAATCCAACCGCCCCAATCAAGAGTGATGAATAAATAAAAATACGTTGGTACCAACAAAGATTGCAAGGCAAAATACCCAAAACTTCTGAATAAAAAAGACTCAAAAATACTCCTGTCCCCATAACAAGAACAGTAAAGTTGAGTGCATACTCTGCAAAAAACTTTGAAACAATATTTTTCTTTGAAAAATAAAGAACAACCATAGCAAGCAGTGCTATTTGCCCAAGAAGTGTTGCAACACCAAGTACATGATTGAAAATGACAGTAAAATTAGACATAAAAAATATCTTTAAAACAATAGCTCTATTGTAGTCTCAAATAGGTATTTTGGCAATAAAAAAAGTTCTTATACCACCAGAAACTGATGAGATAAGAACTTGATGGGACCGGCGCGTACGCACGGTCCCCTTCAGCGCGGTGCCGCGCGCTGGAATGAGGAGGGGCTCAACCGCGGTGGCGCCGATTCGGCGCCTGAGCGGGAGCTACTTGAGGTTGGCCTTGCGAACCTTGCGAGCCCGCTTGGCCAAAGCCTTCTTGCTCAGGGAACGTGCCCCACGAGGTGCATCCGCACCCCGCGCCTTCTTCTTGCGAGAAGGCAACAAATCCGGATCACGCACCGGATACTCCACCAATTCAGTGATGCTCACGAGAACTCCTCGTCTGTGGCAATCCCCACAAGAGCAACCACGCCCCTGCAAGTTTCACCAAAGTGGCATTATAATATCAAAATATACAAAAAAGTCAAGCCTATTTTGGCTTGACTCTGTGGAAAAAACTATTTTTATTTTTCAACAATCGTGACACTTTTTACTTTTACCGGATTGACTGGTTTGGATTTTTCACCTCGTTCTGTTACTTCTACTGGCGCGGTAGCAATTTTATCTACGGTTTCCATCCCCTTTGTCACATGTCCAAAAATGACATAGTTATGAGGAAGGTCAAAGTCTGCATGCATGATGAAAAACTGTGAACCATTGGTATTGCGTCCAGCATTGGCCATGGCTACTGTGCCACGAGTATAACTTCCAGTAAATGGTTCATCATCAAATCGATATCCAGGACCA
Organism: uncultured Gammaproteobacteria bacterium; assembly: GCA_964595805.1. Taxonomy (GTDB): domain Bacteria; phylum Patescibacteriota; class Patescibacteriia; order Magasanikbacterales; family UBA922; genus CAYTKU01. The sequence goes on along the minus strand of CAZQRI010000029.1, from coordinate 3,972 downwards.
CCTCGACCCGTTCCCTCTGGATCTCCACCTTGAATCATAAAACCTTTGATCGCACGGTGAAAAATAGTATTGTCATAAAAATTTTTCTTTGCAAGTGTCACAAAATTTTCTACGGTCTTTGGAGTTTGATCATTATTCAAGGTAATTTCAATATCCCCTTCACTGGTATGAAGTGTTGCGATATAAGTTACTGCTTTTGGAGTCTCATTTGGCATAGTACTACTTGTTGATGAATTAGTATTTATCTCGACAGGCTGAGCTTCTGGAAAAGAAGGAATCTCGACAATCTTTGGAGCGATTTGTTTTATTTCGGCATCCTTTTCATACAAGTCTGTTTGAGAAGAATTTTGTACTCCACAACCAGAAAGAAAAAATAATGTAAAAATAAAAATCGAAAATTTTGATGTAGACATAACTTTTAAAAATAAAAATTATTGATTATTGAAAAGTGCTCGAGTTATAGGACCAAAATATCCAGAAGCTGGGATAATGTTATGAGCAATTTGATACTCAATAAGTGCCGCTTCGGTCAAAGGACCAAAATAACCTGTTTCTTTTACCCCTAACATTTTTTGGAGTGCGCGAACGTCAGCACCCACCATAGCAAATTTGAGATCTCGTGTAAAGACTTTCGCTTTCGTCAAAACGGGTGAAGGAAGTTCCCCCGTACACTGTGCCAAAAATAAACTTTTTAATTTTTGTAAACTCGTTTTGTAAATATACCCAGTACCGCGACTTAGTCCCCATGGAGCCAAAATTTCTGATGCATATTTTTCTTGCCAAGCAATAACAGCCGCCTCATCGTCTTTATCATAGACACCATCAACAAGAAGATTATTGCGTTCAAAAGTATTGAGATATTCTTGCAATAATTTTACCTGCGCTGGACTATTTTTTGCGCCATTCCGAATCGACTCGCTTGGATACATGTTGGCAGTGCAAGGTATTGCAACGACAACTGGTGCAATGGAATCTATCGAAGGTCGAAGATTTGAAATTGGCGTTGTTGTTGGGATCGCTATTGGTCGAATGATACGACGACCACCTCCACCACCAAGCGATACGCGTTTATATTGTGCCGTAACCGTACTATCTGAAGTTACATTCAAATCTCTACGCGGATTCTCCATACTTCCATCCGACCAAGAAACAAATCTATACCCAAAATTCGGTATCACAGTAACAGCAAGAGTACTCGAAGCATTTTCTACCCCTTGGGTTGAAAATCCAGAAATAGATCCATGTGTTCCAGCAGAATATGTCACGGTATGACAAGTACCAAGACCACCATCGGTAGTAATATTCCAATTGTATGTACTCACAATACTCGCTCGCTGTGGCCCCGCACAATAGATACTTCCTCCCCCATGAAAAGTCACATTGTCTTGCAAAGAAAGCCGTGACCAATTTCGCAAAAGCGCATCATAGTTGCTCGTCGAAAGAGTCGCACCCGACAAAAAACTAAACATACCCGTCACATTTGAAACATTCCAAGAAGAAATGTCTTGGTCAAAGGCAAGGGCATCATTGAACATGAATCCCATATTCGTTACATTTGACACATCCCAGGTATTCAATGGCTGATTAAAACTTGAAGCACCCCGAAACATACTTGCCATATTGGTCACACTCGAAACATCCCATGAATCCAAAGGTTGGTTAAAATCAACAGCTTGCACAAACATACCAATCATATTTGTTACCTGTGATACATCCCAAGCAGAAATATCTTGATTGAAACGTTGTGCATTATAGAACATATACCCCATGTTGGTCACGCTTGAGACATCCCAATCTCCAATATCCTGATTAAACGAAATATTGGCACCAAACATACTACTCATGTCGCTTACATTTGACACATCCCAGGTATTCAATGGCTGGTTGAATGAGGTACCATACAACATATTGTTCATATCCGTCACACTCGACACATCCCAAGTATTCAATGGCTGATTAAAAGCCGTAGCCCCATAAAACATAGAACTCATATTGGTCACATGTGACACATCCCAAGCAGAAATATTTTGGTTGAATGAAGTATTGGCACCAAACATACTACTCATATTCGTCACATTCGATACATCCCAACTATTGAGAGCCTGATTCAATGGAGTTCCATAAAACATAATACTCATATCAGTGACGTTCGAAACATCCCAGGTGTTGAGGGGTTGATTGAATGCTGATCCATTAAACATACTCAGCATACTTGTCACGTTTGATACATCCCATGCTCCAATATCTTGGTTAAAGGAAGTGGCATTACGAAATGTATAGTTCATGATAGTCACATTCGAAACATCCCAACCTCCAATATCTTGGTTAAAGGAAGTGGCACCATCAAAGGTAGCATACAGACTCGTCACATGTGAGACATCCCAGCCTCCGATATCTTGATTAAAGGAAGTCGCACCACCAAACATGCTCGCAATACTCGTGACATTTGACAGATCCCAATTGGTAATATCCCCATTAAAACTACTAGCTTCATAAAACATCGCCCCCATATTGGTGATATGAGAAACATCCCAAGCACTCAAATCACTATTCAAAGAACTCGCCCCATTAAACATTTCAGATAAGTCAGTAACATTCGAAAGATCAGGGGCATCAAGCGCATTAATTACTAAATTGGAACATCCTTTGAAGGCGGCATAAAAATAATCCCATTGTCCTGTCCCCCACTGTTCAATCGAAAGAATTTTTCTCCGATCACCTTCACCGTGAAAATAAATACGAGGAAATGTCCCACTCACAGTCACCGTATAGGTCCCCGGTACAGCATAACTATGAGTAATCGTAGTTGTCACACCCAGGGTTGAACTTGCATCTCCCCAATCAACATCAAAATTATACCCATCTCCAGTGGTCGGAATTGTAATTTGATTATTTGCAGAAGTACCCGCATTGTCTGTTTTCCAAGTTGTGATAAATTCACCAGCAGCAGAGGCAGTCTTTGGTATAAAAAAAAGACCTAAGAGTACACAAACGGTGAATACCAAGGTCTTTTTAAAAATACGAAAGTTAAAACTCATACAATGATAGAACTAAAGTAACTTGAGTATATCATTTTTTTGAGTCCGAATCTAGAGAGATTCAATGTATTTTTTAAAATTATCGAGAATTGCTTGCCAACCATTTTTTTGCATTTCAATGGGATTTTCATTTTCTGAATCAAAAACAACGATAACACGAGTAAGATCATTCCCCACATCTTCAAATGTTATTTCACATTCACGAGATTTTTCTTCACTCGAAGCTTTATCCATGACATATGTGATCTTCTCCAAATTTTCCACTTCTCTATAGGTTCCTGTAAAATCAAAACCATAATTTCCATCCTTGGATTGCATTCTGGTCAAAAATTTTCCACCAACTTTTAAATCATTACTTGCATTGGGACATTCCCAATCATCACTTGCAAATGCCCAGTTTTTTATACTTTCAGGATTCGTATACTCTTGCCATACTTTTTCTTTATCTTTATTCACAAGCACTTCAGTATGTATTTTTGGCATAATTATTCATGAGTTATGAGATTGAGTTTTCCTTTATTCTTTACAATATTTTTATAATCCCATTGTATTTTTTCTGCTTTTTTGAGCCATGCTTTTATCTTTGTAATTTTTATTTCTTTAATATCTGTATAAAATATTTCGGCTGCTTTAAATTTACCTTCCGATTTCAAATCAGGTTCCTCAAAACTTTGTCCGCTAAAAAACATAAGTGAAACCCTATCCCCTTTGCGTACCGAAAAAGCTACGATAGGATTTTCCTCTATAAACCAAACCGGTGAACCATGCCAGATTTTAGATTCACTCTTCTTGAGATATTTGGTAATATTTGATTCTAAAAAATTACAAATTTCTTTTACACTCTCCACTTGTCCCTCGTTATACTCTCTTATTGTTTTATAGATACTTTTCATAATTGAAGTTTTGAATCAAACTCCACTGTCCATTCAATACC
>CAZQRI010000028.1:0-9477 GCA_964595805.1 uncultured Gammaproteobacteria bacterium | reverse complement strand
GCATCAGTCCCTCTACCCGAGAAGTCATTTCGCGCGAAGCCTTATTGGTAAAAGTGACAAGCAAAATATTTTCTGGCTGGATATTTTTTTCAAGCAAATAGGCCACCCGAAAAGTGATCGTACGAGTCTTGCCACTTCCCGCCCCTGCCAGTACCAAACAAGCCCCATCACCATGGAGCACCACGCGGAGCTGTTCTGCATTGAGTTCGTTTTTATAATCAATCATAGAACATATATCATAACAAAAAAATACAGTCTGGGGAAGACTGTATTTCAGAGATGGAAGGGGCGGCGAGGGAACCCGAAGGCTCCCCCGCCGCAAGGTCAAAACGGATCCGCAGTGAAACTGGGTTCCGCGTCATGATCGTAAGGACGACCGACTGTCATGGACTTTACCTCCTGTGATAAGTCCTGAAAAAATACTTGTATAAATATTCTTTCAGAACCCTCACAAAAAAAGAACCGCCTTCCGGCAGTTCATTTACATTTTTATAGATGCAAACAAATCACCGGGAAAGCGATCGAAAGAAAAAGAAATAAAAATTATGTATAGACTGTTTCATATATTCTTATAGTATCATTTTTTTTATCAAGGTCAATATGTATTCTGTGGATAAACCTTTATTCAATCACCATCACCACCCGCTGACCATTTGGAACATCTCCCCCGTTCCAATCATGAATTGCATTCATAAGATCATTGTATTTATACTTGTAATTTTGACCAAACTGCGTCCCAGGATCGTTTGTAATAAATGAATCTTTGGTATATCCCCGAATGACCAGAGCATGATATGGTGGCCCACCATTTTGAAAGTGTGGATTGGGCAAAACTCGACCATCGGCAACGACAAGCACAGGTTTACCCGCTGCAATATATTTTTTGATTTGATTAATACTTGGATTTTTAATAACATGAATGCTCTTGCTATACCCAGTCAAATATTCAGCAAATATTTTTTGAATTTTTTCCATTTCAATACTGCGACCCCAACCAAGATCTTCTTCCCATTGTACCATTGCGAGAATGTCATGTTTTGCAGAATCAATCGAAATACTCTTGTCCTGTTCATAGGCATCCATCATAAGAATCGCTGCTTCTTCACAGGCATCTTGCCAGGGCTGACTCCAATCTTTTTCTGGAGCCTGCGAAGTAAAGGGCACGTCAAGATTGAGAGAATCTGGAATTTCACTCACTATTGATGTAGATGTTGCTAAGGAGCTTGGACTTGAAGAAGAAACTGAGGAAGTAGACTTCGTCGAAGTTAGCATTATTTTTTGTGAAGAAGTTGGAGAAGCTTGAACTGCTGGGGTTGAAGTCTGAATTCTTTTTTCTATTTCAGTGCGTGAAACTGCGACAGGAATATCTGCATTTTGTTTTGCTTCGAGCCAGTGCTTCACATACCCACGGGCAAAATATCCCGTACCCAAAATGGCAAGGAGAATCAAAAACCCACAAATAAAGTTGAAAAACCTATATTCTTTCATATGTTTTTAGTGTAACACAAAAAAAATTGAAATGAAACCCATAGAAAAACGCAAGGAGGGACACAGATGTGCCCCTCACTCAGCGCCCTGTTTAGAGCGCACCCCCTTTGTGAAATGTGTAACGACCACCATCGCGGGCCTGGATGTCGACCAGCGTGAAATAGCCCTCCGGCGCCCAGCCCTCCACCACATCGATGACCACCTCGGCCAAGGTTCGACGGCCAAAGAGCAAGGCCCAATCCTCACGACTACGGACCCATGGATGCGGAGGAAAACGACGATCTTCATCCTGAGAAAAAGAATAGAAGCTATCCCCCCAAACAGCCTCCACTCGAAACTCTGTGAAATATCCTCGTGGGGCATGCCGAATGAGGTGGCAGAGCACCTCAAAGGGCGTCATATTGGAAAATAGCGTGTGCCAGGCCTGGTGCACCGCCACACGCAGACGCTTCAGATTTTTCCTTTCGTATACCAAAGGCGAGTTGGTCGTAGACGTCGGCACCATGTGATGGGTGGAAAAACTATACCACTCATCCACACGATTCCGACTGCGAGCCCGACGAGAACTCTTTTTTCGATGCTTTGACATCTGCCCTCCACACAAGTTGGACCTTGCGCGCATTGAACGCCAAATTCCCATTTTTGTCAAGGATATATTGAATAAAAAAGACAAAACTGCTAGACTGGGACTATATGACATTTTTTGAAACAACTCACAAAGACCAAAATACAAAGGCACGAACTGGGATTATACATACAGACCACGGAGATATTGAAACACCCATTTTCATGCCAGTAGGGACACAAGGCAGCGTAAAAAGCCTTGATTTTGAAGATCTCCACACCCTTGAAGCCCAAATCATCCTTGGCAATACCTACCACCTCCATTTGCGTCCTGGAGAGGATCTCATCGCCGAATTTGGCGGACTTCACAAATTCATGAACTGGGACAAAGCAATTTTGACTGATAGTGGTGGATTTCAGGTCTTTTCTCTTGGTGCCCAAAAAGAAAAAAAAGAAACATCCGAAACCAAAAATGAAAAAATGGTTGAAATCGACGAAGAAGGCGTGACATTCCGCAGCTATATTGATGGCAGTAAACACCGTTTCTCTCCAGAAGAAGCCATTCGTATTCAACACAAAATCGGTGCGGATATTATTATGGCCTTTGACGAATGTACCCCTGACGACGCGGATACACACTATACGCGTGCTGCCATGGACCGTACCCATCGCTGGGCCCTGCGTTGTATTGACGAACATCAAAAAAATACCACAATGCATGGCTACCGACAGTTTCTCTTTGGAATTATTCAAGGAGCCAATCACCGTGAACTTCGTGAAGAATCTGCGCGTGCCATCTCAGCAATGGACTTTGATGGTATTGCTATTGGTGGCGAAAGTATTGGCTACAACATGGAAGCAACAAAAAATATTTTGGACTGGGTCGTGCCACTTTTACCAGAACACAAACCACGCTATACCATGGGACTGGGCTATTCACCTATGGATTTGTTTGACGTTGTTGAACGCGGAGTTGATATGTTTGACTGTGTCGCACCAACTCGCATTGCCCGTAATGGCACACTCTATGTTCATCCAGAAATTTTGAAAGGAAATAAAACAAACAGCAAGTGGAATGACCGCATCGATATCACAAAAGCAGAGTTTCGTGACGATAATGGGCCAATTGATCCAACCTGCGAATGTTTTACCTGCAAAAATCACAGCCGCGCCTATATTCATCACCTCTTCAAAGCCGAAGAACTTTTGTCTTACCGACTCGCCAGCATCCATAACCTCTATTTCTTTTTGAAGCTCATGAAAGAAATACGTGAAGCCATCAAAGAAAATAGATTTTTGGAACTCAAACAAAAATTTATTGTTAGCTAAAAATATATGCCTTATAGTGAAAATGGATCCATGTCTATGGAAAAACCAGACGATGTATTTACAAAGGAAAACCCTTTTATAAATACAGAAAAATCTTCTGACTTCAAAAATGCCCAAATAAAACAAAGAAATTCAGTTTCTCTTGAAAATCTAGAAGAAAGAGAAGCTAGAAATTTAAAGAGAGAAACTCTCTTCCCCTCAATGAGAGGAGTGAAACTTCCCTACGAGGTATATTCTGCAGATACAGCAAAAGGGATAGAAGAAGATACAGAATTTTTTTCACAAACAACTCCTCACAACCCCTTAGAAAATGAGACAGCACCTAGCCATGGAACAAGAACAGTACAAACTCCTCCTCCACTTGAACTTTTTTACGAACAAAATACTCCAGAAGAGCCAGAAGAAAATCATACCTCATAAAAAATTCAATTAAAAAAAATCCGCAGAATTGCGGATTTTTTTACCAATAAATATACTAATTTTGCGCAGAATTTTTTACCGCTTCGGCAACAGCCTTCGAAACATGTTTATCAAAAGGACTTGGTAAAATATTTTCGACATTTGGGTTTATTACAACTCCGGCGATCGCATGGGCCGCAGCAATACACAGAGCGTCTGTCACTACTTTCATACGAGCATCGAGAAGCCCACGAAATATTCCTGGGAACGCCAACACATTATTGACCTGATTGGCAAAATCACTTCGCCCAGTCGCTACAATAAAGGCACCTGCTTCTTTGGCGACATCAGGAAAAATTTCTGGTGTTGGATTAGCAAGAGCAAAAATAATTGCTTTGCTCATCATCGTTTGAATCATCTCTGCGGTCAAAAGTCCTGGTTTACTCACACCAATAAAGACATCCGCCCCCACCAGTGCATCTGTGAGACTTCCTTCTTTTTGTTCACTATTGGTAAATCCAGCAAGGTGTTTTTTTTCTTCGTTCAAATCAGATCGTTTTACAGAAATAATTCCTACAGAATCTACGGCCATAATATTTTTGGCTCCTGCCGCAAAAAGCAGCTCTGCAATAGCAGTTCCAGCCGCACCAGCACCATTAATCACAATACGTACATCAGCCAAATTTTTTCCAGCAAGTGGAAGTGCATTCAAAAGTCCTGCAAGCACCACAATAGCCGTACCATGTTGATCATCGTGAAAAACAGGGATATCAAGTCTCTCACGAAGTTTGCGTTCTATTTCAAAACAACGAGGTGCAGAAATATCTTCCAAATTTATTCCTCCAAACATAGGTGAAATAAGTTCTACTGTTCGCACAAATTCATCTACATCCTGAGTTTTCACAGCAATTGGAAATGCATCTACTCCTGCAAATTCTTTGAACAGTACACACTTTCCCTCCATTACTGGAAGCCCTGCCTCTGGGCCAATATTGCCAAGTCCAAGAACAGCAGATCCATCGGTAATCACCGCTACCATATTGCCCTTACGAGTATAATCATATACTTTTTCCGGATGAGCCGCGATTTCTTTACAAGGCTCTGCCACACCAGGTGTATAAGCAAGTGCCAAATCTTCACGTGTTTCAATTTTTGCACGCGAAATAACTTCTATTTTCCCTTTCAAATCTGCGTGAAACTTCAAAGCATCTTGTGACATAAAAAAATATTAATAGATAAACATGGCATCACCAAAACTAAAAAACCTATATTTCTCTTCGACCGCTTTTCGATAACAGTCGATCAAAAATTCTTGATCCCCAGCAAAAGCACTCACCAACATAAGAAGTGTTGATTTGGGCAAATGAAAATTTGTGATCAAAGCATCAATAATTTTGAACTCAAATCCAGGTTTAATAAACATATTTATTTCACCTCTATAGGGATGAATAAAATGATTTTTACCATGATCTTGATTGAGAAGCGCAATTCCTTCGAGTGTTCGTACCGTGGTTGTACCAACCGCCACCACACGACGGCCCTCTGCTTTTGCTCGATTTATCTTCTCGGCATTTTCTTCTGTGAGTGCTACCCATTCACTATGCATGGTATGGTCTTCCACCCGTTCAGTTTTCACTGGCAAAAAAGTTCCAAGACCAACATGAAGCGTTACTTCAGCAAATTCCACCCCTTTTTGTTGTAACTTTTCAATTACTTCATTTGTAAAATGAAAGCCTGCGGTCGGAGCAGCGACAGATCCTTCGTGTTTGGAATATACAGTTTGATAGAGTTCTACTTCATGCGGTTCATCTTTTACATAAGGAGGGATTGGAATATGACCATATCTATTGGCCAATTCACGAACAGCTTCTTCTTGTAAACTTTTATTCTCAGCCGAAAAAAACTGCACAAGAATAGTTCCTGTTACTTCTTTTATCATGACATCACAAAAAAAATCTTTTGCAATTTCTACTCGAGTCCCAGGTTCAATATGTTTCCCCGGCTTTCCAAGAACTTGCCAAACACCATCATTTTCCATTGGGCGAACAAGAAATATTTCAACCTCTCTTTTGTGTTCCCAGAGTCCTTCGTTATTCTGTGTCAGTAGTTTTCCAAGCAATCTTGCCTTAAAAACTTTTGAGTTATTCCATACCAGCAAATCCCCTGCCTGAAAATATTCAACAATATCAAAGAAATTTTGATGTTCAAGAGTTTTATTATCTCGAGAAACAAGCATCAAGCGTGAGTGATCTCGTGGTTCCACAGATTTTTGGGCGATAAGTTCCGTTGGTAGAGTGTAGTCAAAGTCTGATGTATTCATAGAGTTACAATGAAGCTAAAAATTGTTCGGCAGTTTTTTGCCAAGAAAATTTCTGAATTTGTAAAAAACCTTTTTGAACAAGCAAATGACTCAAGTCTGGATCAGTCACAATTCGTTTTAGTCCTTCAACAATTTCAAAAGTATTATATGGGTTTATAAAATAAGCAGCATCCCCAGCGATTTCTGGAAGCGATGAGCGAGAACTTGTAATCACAGGCGTTCCTGCGGCAAAAGCTTCAAGAACTGGAAATCCAAAACCTTCATAGAGACTTGGATAAACAAATACGCTTGCCCCAGTATAGAGCGCCGCTTTATCTTCACTCGGAACATATCCAATATACTGTACATTCGAAGTTTTTTCAATTGCCTCTAAAATATGTTTATTTTTCCAACCTTTTGCTCCAGCAATAAGTAACTGATACTCTGGAAAATCTTTGCCAAAGAGCTCAAAAGCACGAAGCAATCCTTCTATGTTTTTTCTTGGTTCAATCGTCCCCAAAAACAAAATATATTTTTGAGAAAGAGTATACTTTTTCTGTACAGAAGAAAACAAAGAAGAGAGTCCAGGACTCAACACTTTTATTCTCTCTTCAGAAATTTTATAGAGATCCACAATATCTCGTTTGGTATTTTCACTTGGTGTAAAAATAATATCCGCAGATTTACACTGTTTATAAGGAGATAAAAAAGCATGCCACAAACGCATTTTCAAAGAAAAGCATTCTGGAAATATTTCAAATGATACATCATGAAGAGTCAAAATATGTTTCGTATTCTTAGAAAGAGCATGAAAACCAATATTGGGAGAAAAAAAATAATCCAATTTTATTCCTGTTTTTTTCTCAATCAAAATATCTAATTTTGGAAAATGAAAAACTCGAAGCAAAAAATGAAACACTTTATTGGGCCAAACACTCCTCACAATTTGCACATTTTTTTGTTCCCATTTTGGAAGAATATGAGAAACATTTTTAAAGGAGTTATAAAACAAAAAATATTGATTTTCACTATCAATATTAAAAAGTGCATTCAACAGTTCATAGGTATATTCCCCCACCCCTGTCCGTGACGAAACTGTCAATGGAGAAATATCAATCCCGATTTTCAACATAACTTTGTACTTCTAAAAAATCATGATACTTATCTTCAACATACTGCTTGATATCTCTTTTAAATTTTGTAACATCAAATTGTTTTGCATGTTCTCGAATCGCCTTTCTGTCCCAAGTAAGGGTATCAAAATGCAGCATCGTATCAAACAAAGATTCCCATGTTTGTTCAAAAAATAAAAGCCCTGTTTTTTGAGGAATAATACTCTCGGTAGCACCACCAACACCATAGGCTATAACAGGCGTTCCTCCCGCCATAGATTCCACTACAGTAATACCAAAATCTTCAAGTTGCGGATTCAAAAAAGCTTTTGCATTTTGAAATAACTTTGCTTTTTGCGCATCATCAACAAATCCAATAAATTCAATATTTGACTTCGCCATACTTTTAAGACGATTCAAATCTGGTCCTATCCCAAATATTTTCAATTTCCATCCGAGACGATTGAAAACCTGAATAACCAAATCAAAACGTTTGTATTTTACGATTCTTCCCCCTGTCAAATAATAATCACCCACATTTTCTGAAACTTGAAAAAGATGGGTATCAACCGGAGGATACATTACGTCACTTGGATGACGATAATATTTTTGTATACGTTGTTTCACGGTACGAGAATTCGCAATAAATTGATCCACGCGATCTACACTCGCCTTATCCCACATACGCATATGATGCATGAGTCGAGGTAACAATGCTTTGATCAAAGCATTGTAATTGAGCTCTGCAATATACTCATGTGTATCCGTCCAAAGATAACGAGTTGGAGTATGACAATAAGAAATATGTAAGGTATTTGGCCGAGTCAAAATACCTTTGGCAAAAGCACTCGTACTTGAAAGCACAACATCAAATTCATGCAAATTATGTGATTCGGTAGCAAGTGGCATAAATGGCAAATACCACTGATAGTGCGTGCGGCCAAAAGGAAGAAAACGAAAAAAAGATTCGCGAACATCAGCAGTATCAAAACCAGCAACCGAGCCTTTTTTATGAAATAAGACAAAGATTGGCGCATCAGGCCAAATCTCGTGAAATGCTTTTAAAACTCTTTCAGCTCCCCCATCCTGTGCCAAGTAATCATGCACCAATGCAATTTTCATAAAGCCTTTCTTTTCTTAAACAATATGAACGGTGTTTTCAAAAAAATAATAATATCAAGTCCCAAACTCCACTTTTCAATATAAAGCACATCAAGACGCATTTCATCTTCAAAACTCAAATCACTTCTTCCTGATACTTGTGAAAGTCCACTAATACCAGGTTTTAGGGCAAATACTTTTCTATAGGCTTCTTCGTAAAGTTCCACTTCGCGTGGTTGATGCGGACGAGGTCCGACAATACTCATATCTCCAACAAAAACATTAAAAAATTGTGGCAATTCATCAATACTCCAACGACGAATAAAACGACCAAAGGGAGTCACTCGTGGATCATTTTGAATTTTATAAATTGGACCAGCTTTCATGCTTTGTTTTTTGATAAGCTCACGTTCTTTTGCTTCTGCCTTTGTTCCACCAAACTGTGCCCCTGTAGAATCTTTTTGATACATCGAACGAAACTTGAGTGTAAAAAATTTCTTTCCATGAATTCCAACACGTTCATTTTTGTAAATAATAGGTCTTCCTGTTTCTATCAAAATAATTATTGCGGTCACAAGCATAATTGGACTCACAAGTACAATGACAAAAAAACTCAAGACAACATCAAAAATACGTTTGATCACACTTCCCCATCCATCGAGCGCGGTTCGTTTGAGTTCTACTATTGGAATACTTCCAATAGGGTACATAGCGGTATTAGCAGAAAGTGTTGAAAACAAATCGGCAGAATATTTGAAGGTAATATGATGAGCGTCGGCAAACTGCAAGGCACGCAAAGATTCTTTTTCGTGAGCACGTGGATTTGCAAACATAATTTCATCCGGAAGATTTTTTTCTAGTTTTTCTTTTGTTGCTGTATCAAATTTTTCAAAAACATCAGATATACAATAACCAAGTTCTGGCTGCATCTCCAAAGTACTTTTGAGGTCAGAAGCAATTGCATCATGTCCGATAAGAGCCACTTTTCGCTGTCCAATATTCATACGAAAACAGGCGCGACGAATAACCCACATGAAAAATCTACCAAAACTCATGTAAAAAAACGCAAAGGCATAACTTGCTGCCACCAAAAAACGAGAATCAAAGAGTTGTTGCGTAAACATGATATATAAAGCTACTACGGCAACAGAACTCGAAAGTGCCAAAAATATACGCACTATATCT
>CAZQRI010000027.1:5272-9547 GCA_964595805.1 uncultured Gammaproteobacteria bacterium | reverse complement strand
AAAACGAACCGTTCGAAACCTCGTTGTAAAAAATACCTACAAAAATGCAGTGAAAACAGTAAAAAAAGCACTCACAGCCGGCCAAGCAGAACTCAAAGAAGAACTTCGCCTCGCTCAAAAAACTCTTGATAAAGCTGCAAAACGTGGCGTTATCAAAAAAAATACTGCAGCTCGCAAACTTTCTCGTTTGTCAAAAGCAGTAAAGACTGCCCTCAAAAAGTAATTTCAAGCCTCGCATTTTTGCGGGGCTTTTATTTTCAAATATATGGAAGCAATTCGACAACCTTTTAAAACAAACCTTTTTCAAGGTGACTATGTTGGAAATGCTATTGGTATGCGCGCTCCCGAAATAGAAATCATGGGAAGTGAATCCATAAACCCAGAAAATTTTAGAGTGAGAAATTATTATCCAGCAGAGCGACTCCAAGCATTACAAGACGCCCATGGAGAAAAATTTGGACCGCTACTCGAAGATAATATGGAACCAGCTCTTATTGAATACTGTGATGATTTGGTCGATAGAATGACCGAAATTATTCAAAATAAAAACCTGAATGATGAAGCAAAAGCAAAGGCAATACAAGAACTCCACACAGAAGCAAAGTCAAAACAAAATATGGATGATATTTGGCACTGGAAGGAAATGAAAGAGGCAGAACGACTTTGGAAAGAAGGACCCAGTGTAGAAATACGTAAAGCCGCTTAGTTCAAAGCTAACTTTCCAACAAAAAAATCCAACATTTGAGACTGGTCACCTTGGCCAGTTTTTGTTTTTATGTCTATTTCGAGAAGCTCTCTATAAATACTTTTAAGTTGTTCAAAAGAATATTTTTGTGCCAAAGAAAGCGATTTTTTGACAACAAATGGGTGCAAACCAAGCTGACGGGCGAGCACATCATCACGCTCACGCATACCCCGCTCAGAAATATCCGAAAGCTGAAGCAAAATTTTGAATTGACGCATAATCATAGCAAAAATAAATTGTGCATCTTCACCTTTATGGTACTGTTCCTCTATCATGACAAAGACTTTTTTCGAATTTTTTGCAATAAGCGCATCAACAAGGTTAAAAATATTGTCGTCAACCGTTTCTTTCAAAAATATTTTTACCTGTTCGAGTGTAATTTGCTCTCCAGCAGCATAAGCAATAAGTTGATCAATCAAAGAATGTATAAACCACAAATCGTTTCCTGCATTTGCCACAATAAATTCAAGAGCAGGGGAGTCAATCACAGCCCCACGATTCGTAATCTCACTCAGAATCCATTTTGAAAGCTCACGCCCTACAATCGGCGCAAACTCTTGGGCATATTTTTCTTTGGATAAAATGGCAAACAATTTTCCCGCATCTGCCTTAAACGTTTTTCCTTCTTCCCAAAGAATAAGTATAGTTGTTTCTGGTATTTTTTGCGCCTCCAAGAGTTCAAGAAAAGACTTTTGTAACTTTGTTTTCTTATTATTTAAAAGATTTTCAATAACAAGCATACGTTTTTCTGCCAAAAATGGCGCCGCCACAAGCTCTTCAAAAATTCTTTCTTCTTTATCTTTTTGGGCATCCAAAACAACCACATTCATACCACTCGGGTCGCGTTTACTTTTGAACCCATCGAGAAGCTCACGCTTTTTGGTGCGACTTCGAAACGTATCCTCACCGTAAAGAAAAAATATCATAGTGGAGATATTGTATCATATTTCTAAGGATTGACCAGTACAAGAAAAATATGTTATATTACTCCAGATTTATTCTTAAATTTTACTCATCTATGATGAAGAAAAATTGGTGCTGCAGTGAAAATATGGCTGCAGTTGGTCTTTTGGCACTTCGTATCTCTGTTGCCATCATTTTTATCAATGCAGGCTGGATGAAACTCAACATGATCGACCAAGTCGCTGCCATGTTTGGAAATATGGGAGTTCCACTTGCTGGAATTATGGCCTGGGTTGTAGCCATCGTTGAATTCCTCGGTGGTATTGCTGTTCTTCTTGGTGTTTATACCAAAGAAGTTTCAAAAGTTTTGGCTTTCACTATGATTGTAGCCTTACTTCTGGCTCACCGCAGTGGACCACTTCAAGCTGCTACTCCAGCGCTTGCAATGCTTGGATCAACAATGGCTCTCGCCGGTGTTGGAGCAGGAAAATGGAGAATCCTCAAAAACGAAAGTTGCTGCAAAAAATAAAATTGTATAGATTATTGTATACAAAAGCACCGAGATAAAGGTTCTCGGTGCTTTTTTTTACTTTGTTTCTTGTTGTGAAACAAAATAAACTCTTATTTTGTATACAGTAGTATATACAAAATACAGTAACGTTTTTCTTTTCTATTTATATTTATTGCTAAACAAAGCGTTTTTTTATATAAAATCAAATAAAAAAACAAAATTTGTATACAATAATCTATACAAGGTGCATAAATCTGTGGAAATAGGCCTAAAATAGTGGATAAATCTTATTTGTATACAATATTGTATACAAATAATTTGTTCAGTCTTTATACTTTTTGGCTATAATAAGCGTTTTTTTATTGAACACAGAAAATATGTTTCACAAGGCTTGACAAAAAGCCAAAAATGTGCTATTATATATATGTTGATCCTAACGATCATTACAACACGGTAGTTCTCCAGACAAGTATTTGTCCGGAAGACCACCCTCTCTACTTCTCTATTTTGCCAGGTTACCCTTGAGTTCTATAAACAATTCAAAAGTAACCAACCCTAGTCTCCTTGCGGTCGAGTCATTCCATGATTCCTGCTAGTCGAGGCACAAAAAAACAAAGGTAAAAGCAAAAAAAAATCTCAATCATACAAAATAGAGGCAACCTTGGCAATCGGTGTAACCCACTTATGTATACTCTTGTATCTTCGGATCTCGGTATACGGGAAACCACCACCATGAGCGGTAGAAGGGACCCTTCTTGGGTACCTTGATGTGCTTTACTTTGTGAATGTGTTTGAAATTCGAACCCAGTCACAAAGTAAAGTGCTCGGACCCTAGACTTTAAAGGGCCAGCCTTTATATCAATATATTTGAGGCTTCGGCCCTTTTTTTATACTTTACGAATTGACAGAAAAATTCACCCAGAGTATACTGCTTTCTGATCTCTGCTTTTTTGCTTGAAAGTTACAGAAAAAAGATATATACTTCTATTGATTTGAATTAACACCTTTTTATGAAAACTCCACAATCACCTTTTTCAGCTGAGTTTCTTGATAAAATCAAAAAAATTCTTCTTGCTGAAAACACACGTCTTGCCTCTGAAACAACAGAAATCGGAGGAGTAAATGATAATGCCTTCCCAGAGTATGGTGAGGGTGAAGATGACAATGCTCGTGAAATTGCCGATTTTACAGCCAATAAACCCGTTGAGGTTGCTCTTGAAAACGAACTCCGTGATATCAAAAAATCTTTGAAACGTCTTGAAGAGGGAACTTATGGTATTTGTAAATACTGTGATAATCCTATCGACGAAAAACGCCTTCTTGCCCGTCCAACATCAAGTTCTTGTGTAAGTTGTAAAAAAACCGTTTCCCAAGAAGCCTAAAACAATATATGAAAAAGTTCCACCCATTTTTTTTCTTTCTCTTGGGTGGATTTTTTTTTGTTCTTGATCGCTTCCTAAAAAACAGGATCTTTGAAAACCAAAATCAAAGCTTCTATCTTTGGAAACCTTGGATAGGCTGGGAATACTTTGCCAATACGGGCGTCGCCTTTGGTATACCACTTCCTTGGTTTGCCTCACTCATTTCTACCCCACTTATTCTTTTTGGTCTTCTTTGGTATTACAAAAATAAAAAAACCACACAGGCGATTCTCTCTATCGCCTACGCTTTTATTTTTTTTGGTGCCCTATCCAATCTTATTGACCGCATCCTCTACCATATTACCATTGATTATTTTCGTGTTTTTACTTCTATTTTCAATATTGCTGATATTATGATCGTACTTGGAGCATTTTTATTTTTTTATGAAGAAATAAAACTTCGTCACAAGACCAAAAAATAAAATTATCCACAGAGACTTTAGAAAAACTTTATCAACAATCTGTTGTAATAAAAGGGAATTCATAATCCCTTTTTATGTTTATACAAATACACTCTGCTGCCGTACAGGGCATTGACTGTATGCCCATCCGTGTAGAAGTCGATATCGCAGGATCCTGGCCAGGCTTTCAAATTATCGGTCTTCCAGATACTTCTATACAAGAAGCAAAAGAACGAATACGTACTGCTTGGAAAAATTCTGGTCTTGAATTTCCCAGTAACAAACGCATCGTTA
>CAZQRI010000027.1:0-5234 GCA_964595805.1 uncultured Gammaproteobacteria bacterium | reverse complement strand
TGATGTCCCCATGGCCCTTGCCATGTATCTGGCACAAGAAAATATACTTTTGGATCTTTCACATTCTCTTTTTGTTGGAGAACTTGCTCTTGATGGGAGCCTCCGACACAGTAATGGCATACTCTCCATAGTACTTTTTGCAAAAGCACAAGGATACAAAAAAATATTTATTCCAGAAGTAAACCAAAAAGAAGCAAGCATTGTTTCTGGAATCGATATTTACCCAATAAAAAATCTCAAGGATCTTATTCTTTTTCTTTGTGGAAGCAAAACACTCAGAGCAATTGAAGCTATTTCTATAAATTCTTCAAAAGATTCGCTTTCTTTGGAATCAGAACTTGATATGTCCTACATAAAAGGACAGGAATTTGTAAAACGAGCACTTGAAATTGCTGCTACAGGTGGACATAATATTTTGCTTTCTGGTCCACCAGGGTCTGGAAAAACGCTGCTTGCGAGAACCTTTCCAAGTATATTACCCGAACTTAGTCCTGACGAAATTATAGAAGTGACACAAATATATTCTGTTGCGGGTCTTCTTCGAGAAGAACTTCCACTTATTCGCGAAAGACCTTTTCGATCACCACATCATAGTGCAAGCCATATAGCTCTTATTGGAGGTGGTAAATATCCACGACCCGGAGAAATTTCACTTGCCCACCGAGGTGTTTTATTCCTCGATGAATTTCCTGAATTCCCACGTTTTGTTCTTGAAAGCTTACGGCAGCCCCTCGAAGATGGCGTCATCAATATTTCAAGAGCACAGGGTACTTTGATATTCCCAGCACAGTGCATGCTAATAGCAAGTCAAAACCCCTGTCCCTGTGGCTATTATAGCGATCCAGATAAACCCTGCACTTGCAGCGCTCAACAAATTATCAAATACCAAAAAAAAATAAGCGGGCCACTCCTTGATAGAATCGATTTACAAGTAGAAGTTCCAAAAGTAAAATTTGAAAAATTATCTCAAGAAATACTCTCTGAAAATTCCAAAACAATACGCGCACGAGTAGAGCAAGGACGAAAAGAACAAGCAAAAAGATTTTTGGGAAGAAAAAATAAAACCAATAGTGAAATGAAACATAAAGAAATACGTGAATTTTGTATTCTTGATAAAAATGGTATGGAAATTTTGAAAGAAGCCGTTGCCGAATTACAGCTTTCTGCACGAAGCTATCATCGTATACTCAAACTGGCTCGAACCATTGCCGATATGGCCCAAAAAAACCGCATTGAAGCGGTTCATGTGGCAGAGGCCTTACAATATAGAGGAAACAGAGAATAAACTAACGAATATATTGTAAAGGATTACTTCTCTTATTATTCACACGTACCTCAAAGTGTAAGTGTGGTCCTGTTGAACGACCTGTTGATCCCAAAAGACCAATGACTTGTCCTTGTTTTACTTCGTCACCAACAGAAACCAAAAGTTTGGAATTATGACCATACAATGTAGTAACACCATTACCATGACTCAAGATAATATAACAACCATACCCGCCATTCCAGCCACATTGTGATTTGATAACAGTTCCAGCTCTTGCAGCATAATTTGGATTTCCAATAACACCATGAATATCTACACCTGTATGACGCAAACCATAATACTGATTGATTTTGTGATCTTTGGTAGGCCACACATAGCCAGAACCAGCAGGAGTATCAAGAGATGGTGGGGGAGCCGCAATTTTTCGAATTGTTTCTGTAATTTTACTTGGAGGAGCCACAGCAAGATTCACCTTTTGAGTTGGAACTATCTGGGCACCCGGAATAAAAATATCTTGACCTATAGAAATACTCGCACCATCTTTTGCCATGTTATTAAAGGCAATAATTTCACTTTGATCAACACCAAATTGTTTGGCAATTCTACCAAGAGTATCGCCTCGTTTTACGGTATACATAGCACCATCTCCTGGTGGAATAGAGAGTTTATCTCCAGGACGCAGCAAAGATCGAGCACTCAAGTTATTTGCAAGTAACAAACTATTTACCTTCAAACCAAAACGAGAGGCAATCGTGCTAATAACATCACCTGATTGCACTTCGTATTCAAGTGCCTTTGTTCTTGTTCCTGTACCCGTATTGGTGGCAAGTGCAGGCGCCTCTGTAGGAAGACTCGCACCGGTTGGAATAGAAGGCTTCAAAAGTGCAGAACCTCCGGCACTAATACTCGCCAGATCTTGCTGATCTGTTTCTCTATAATCATTAAATTGGGGGACATTATTCGCCCCAAGGGCTCCTGTATCCCAAGAATTTCCTTGGTTACTCATATCCAAAGAAGGAGATTCTCCAGAACTCACAATAACTTCCTGAGAATCAAAGTCTTGGTCCCCAGGACCAATAAGGGTATAGAGAAGTGTTTCGTGAGAAGTAAGCAGGGCTTTGTCTGCAGAATATAATTTACTTTGAGGCAAAGCAATACACAAAACGACCAAAAGAAATAAACATTGTAAAAAAAATCTACTTGAAATTATGTCAACAAAGCGATTTTCTTTGGATATTTTATATCTTTGGAGCTTACGATTTATGAGAAAGCCAAGTTTGAACAGACGAAAACGGATTACCTTTTGATACCACGATCCAAAAATTCGTATAAACGGCAAAAAAAGCCTTCCAAAGCGAAAAAAGCCTTTTTTCAAAGACACAAGACCGCGGAGAAAAAAGAGAAGTACTTTGTATCCGTAGTATTTCATAGTTGAGCCTGTATTATCCATAAAATACCACAAAAAGTCAATGTTTTATGGACTTTCTTGGCTTATTAGAGCCAAATTGACATTTTTCAAAAAATCAGGTAGGATGAAGGCTCTAAACTATCACCATTTCTATGAAACACGAACTCAAAAAACTTCCAAAATCTCTCGTTGAATTTACTATTAGTGTACCAGTAGAAGAATATACTCCTTATCTTGCCAGTGCTGCGGTTCGTATTTCTAACCGTATTGCCGTCTCTGGATTTCGAAAAGGCCATGTTCCTTATGATATTATCAAACGCGAAGTAGGAGAAGCATCAATTTTGCAAGAAGCCGCTGAAGAAATTATCCAAAAAACTTTTTTTGAAGCCTTGAGCAGCGAGCACATTCACACCATTGGGCAACCACAAATTGCACTTGAAAAATCTGCTCCAGGAAATGACTTTGTCTACAAAGCAACTGTTGCAAGTTTGCCACATGTTGAACTTCCTGATCTTTCAAAAATTTCAGTTGAAAGAAAAGTAAAGAAAGTAGAAGAAAAAGATGCCGAAGAAACTATCACTGCACTTCGCGGCATGCAAGCCAAAGAAGTCGTAAAGAGTGGTGCGGCCGAAGGAACAGACAAAATCATGATTGATATGGACATGTTTATTGACAATGTCCCAATGGAAGGTGGTCAGGCGAAAGACTACGCGGTGTACTTGAGTGAAGATCACTATATCCCAGGATTCAACGAACAAGTAAAAGGACTCAAAAAAGATGAAACAAAAGAATTTACCCTTACTTTCCCAGAAACTCACTATCAAAAATTATTTGCCGGAAAAGATGTTCTTTTCAAAGTGAAAGTAAAAGATGTATACGAACGCCAACTTCCAGAAGCCAATGACGAATTTGCAAAAGCGCTTGGTCGAGACACCATGCAAGAACTCAAAGATTTGATCTTGAAAAACATGTCTGCAGAAGCAGAAAGCAAAGCAGATCAACAAGCTGAAATTGAAATTCTCAACGCGGTGATTGATGCCACAAATTTTGAAGAAATCCCAGAACTTTTGATTGATTCAGAACGCCAAAAAATGTTCTATGAACTGAAACGTGATCTTGATAAAAATGGTGTTTCTATTGAACAATACCTTGCAGATATCAAAAAAGACGAAAAAAGTTTGTACGAAGAATTTCGTGTTCAAGCAGAAAAACGCGCCAAAGCAGCCCTTCTTTCTCGCAGTATTGCAGAAGAGCAAAAGCTCGAAGTAAGTGAAGCCGAGATCGATGCCGAAATTGAAAATCTCAAAAAACACTACGAAGATGATAAAGAAGCGCAAGACAGACTCAAGACACAAGATGTACGATATTCTATTGCGACCCTTTTACAAAATAAAAAAGTTGTAGCCTTCCTCAAAGAAAAAGTTTTGAAAGAAGGAAAATCTGAAGAAAAAGAAGAAAAGAAAGCTACAAAGAAAAAAACAAAAGCAGAATAATCAAAAAAAAGAGACAGCACTGTCTCTTTTTTGATATACTCAAACTATATGAAAAAAATTATTTCTGTAACCGTGCTTCCAAAATCAAGCAAAAATGAAATTTTTCCTCTTGAAGATGGAAGCTATAAAATAAAAATTACAGCTGCGCCGGTAGACGGTGAAGCCAATAAAAAACTGATCGAATTGATCAGTGAATATTTTGATATTTCCAAATCCTGTGTAGAAATAGTCAAAGGAAGTCGCGGAAAAAAGAAGATGATTGAACTCGATCTCTAAGGTAAGTCAACACCACCTTTGCTAAATGGATTACAACGAAGAATGCGCCAAATGGTTTTCAAACTTCCTCTTATAAAACCATATTTTTCAATAGCCTTATACCCATACATACTACAGCTTGGAGTAAAAGGACAATAGCCATAGGGAAAATTTTTTTTACGAGGACTGTGATCCGGAGAGAGTGTGGCCTGATACAGGCGAATAAGTTTGAGGGCAGTATATTGTGGTATGGAAGTAATTTTCATACTAAAGCAGTCGACTACGACGAAGTGCCGCAGTAATATCTTGGTCAATCTTGGCGTATTCAATACCAATCATTTCTTTTTTTGCCATGACCAGAACAAAAAATCCTGCTTGAATTTTATTTTCTTTGAGAAGGAGTCGAATAACTTCACGCATTTGGCGTTTCAAACGATTACGAACAACAGCACGCTTGTCTATTTTTACACCAACAACAAAAGCAAATTGCAATTCGTCTCCAGTATATCCACGCTTTCCATATTTTTCTGGATCAACCTTCCACACCTTAAGATTTACAAAATTACCAGCAACAAAACGCCCTTCTTCAAAAGTGATTTCAATATCTCTTTTTTTTGTGAGGCGATTTTCTTGTTGAAGCATATTTTTAATATTATAGAGAAGGTAAAGCGTTTTTATACTTGAGCGGGTTACGACCTTCACAAAGGTCGTCCCTGAGCCCAGAGCGAGGAAAGCGAAAGTATCAAACGCGCCACCGTATATATAATATCAAAAATCCTAGGGTCTACCTAGGATTTTGAAATATTATCTT
>CAZQRI010000026.1:0-9687 GCA_964595805.1 uncultured Gammaproteobacteria bacterium | reverse complement strand
ATCAAAATAGGCTTTCCATTTTTTCCCAGCGATATTCCAAGTTTCTACATTTATATCACTCTGCTTTTCCGGAAAAAATGCAGCGAGGACAATATGTAAGGTACTGCGATTGAAATTTTCAAAGGCCACAGAAATTGCCTCCTCCTGATCTTTTCCCCAACCAGCCAAAGATTGTTTTATTCGTCTTTTTTCAAACTTTATAAAAAAATCGAGCTGGATAGAGACTCGCCCATCTGCCATGGGCCACTGTCCAAACAAAACAACCGAGCAAAGGATTCGCCCACCAATCAAAACTTCTTCGCCTTGAAAAGCCACCTCATAGCCGTGAGCCTGTGCAAGTTCAAGAACCCGCTGATTGAGCTTATTCACCTCAGGTGAAGAGTCCACAGGAGCAAATTTAAAGATAATAGGGTTATTCTAGCAGAAACAAGAGAAAAATCAAATAAAAAAAATCCTCTGACAAAAATCGAGGATTTTTTATGTAAAATGATTATGTTGCTGCAGGTTCTGGAACAGGAGCTACTTCAACGACAGTATCTTCTACCACAGGCTCCTCAGGTGAGGCAGGAGGGGTTTCTTCCGCTGGAGTTGGACTTGTATCATCAACTGTTGCTGTTGTACTGCTGTCACTTGGTGCATCACTTACATCATGATCACTATCCGAATCAGACTCACTTGGAGTCGTTGTGACGGTACTCGCATCACTTACTGTTTCTGATTCATTTTTTCTTGTCGCAAACACCAACCAATCAAAGTTCACATTACTTGTTCCCCCATCTACTTCTTCTACATCAAATCCTGTTTCATCACGATTACTCACATAAATTCCTTTTGCTTTACCCGCAAGTGTGAGATTAATGCTCATTGGTTTTGACGTATCTATAATATCCAAAATTGTTTGATCAAAATCTACGCGAACCTTTCCATTTTCCAATATTGCGCTTCCCGAAAACATATATTGACTTTCACCCGATTGCAAGGCATACAAAGTTTTTGCACCATCGCTTGTATCAACAGTAGTTGTGAAATGACCATTTTCATCAATATGCCATTTATTGTTGAGACCAACAATACTTCGAACTGCCACAATTGAAAATCCATTCAAATTCAAGTCACTTTCAATTGGATGAATGGTTCCATCGCTACTTTGTGAAACCGTCACTCCTTCCGCAGCAGAAATATTACTTTGCGCCAAAGCCAATTTACTCAGTTCACTTCGAATTTCCGAAAAAGTTTGTTGGTACTGACCATTGACCCAACCAGTACGCACAAGCCCCATAATTTTTCCTTTTCCCGAAGCAAATGATTCAAGCGCAACTCCGACGATCCCGGCGACATGCCCACCATTATCTTTTGTTGGATCATATTTCATGGCATACCCCGTACTTGTTGCTGTAATCAGCAAATCCCCTCGGATAATAGCGCCATTTTCATCCGATACTTTAATTGGCACACGTCCAACCATGGCCATCACGGCAGTATGTTCTGTTCGGCCATTACCAATAACAATTGTTGGATTACTCGAGATTACACCAGACACTTCATCCGAATATGCAGAGTTACTTCTTCTATAAGTATCGGTTGAATGTGGGTCTACAACTACGACATCTCCTGCTTCGACCTCATCATCAATAGCAATATCTACACGTTCGGCCAAGTCTCCAGGCGCACCAGGAGTGCCAATAACTGCATCTTTTCCATAATACGTACCAGTCGTATTTACATTTCCATTTGAAGCGATAGAAAATGTCGATACCCCGTTGTTTCGCAAAGAAAATAAATATGTCGTTGTAGAAATGGTCAAACTATTTTTTGTATTGAAAATAAATGCATGGTCATCCGTACTCGAAACAGAAGTTTCAAAAAGAGCTGTATGAGAAAAACTTATTGTATTGGTCGCAGACAAAGATGATGTTGGTGCGGATAAAGAAAAATCTCCATTTACCAATAAACCGCTACTTCCTACGGTCAAACTTCCACGAATAGAAACTTGATTCCCAAACTGAGCATTATTTCTTACCTCCAAATTAGAAATTCCAGCGTTCCCCGTTTCCACATTTGATATTTTTGCACCCGTAATATCGTAAACTCGAAAGTTATGAACAGTATACTCAGAAATATACAGTTTATTTGCTTGAATAGCCAAACCATATTGCCCAATTAAATCATTTCCTGTACCGACACTTACCGAAGCAAGACTTGTTGGATGAGAAGGATCACTAACATCAAGCACCACAACACTTGTCGATATATACCCATACAAATAATTATCTGCAACAACAAGAGAATAAGCAGCCCCAAGAGATCCAATAGCTCCAACACTTACTATATTTTGAGGATCAGAAATATCCAATATTTGAACTCCCTGATTCAAACCTGCCGTATTTCCAACATACGCATATTTTCCAGAAACTGCCAAAGCGTGAGCCCCCGCCAAATATGGTTCGGCACCACCACCATCCGAAATAGAAGACATATATTGTAAATTTTTGGGATCAGACACATCTATTACAGTAAGAGAATTACTTGTCTCTGATGCCACATAAGCATATTTTCCAGAAACAACGACAGACCAAGGCTTATCAAGCAATGGACCACCTCCAACGTGTGATATAGAACCTACAATACTGGGGCTATAAGGATTACTTACATCCACAGCAACCAATTTATCAACACCAGAGGCAGCAACATAAGCATAATTTCCAGCAACAGCAACAGACCGAGGACTCCCCATAGTTCCGCCATCTGTCAATACACCAACTTGTACAAGGTTTTTGGGGTTAGATATATCAATAATATAAAGACTGTCGTCAAATATAGATGTTACATATGCATAAGAACCTTGAATTGCTATTGCTGTAGGGCGACTTCCAAAGGTTATACTACTCAAATATACTGGATTTGTAGAACTTGCAATATCTAATACTGTTACAGTATTTGTCAAAAAACCTGTTACAAAAGCATAATTCCCTTGTAAAGCAACACTACTTGCCCCACCTATAGCAGTATTACTCGTAAAAGTTCCCAAAAGTTCTGGTTCACCAATTTTTCCAGTAATTATAGTAGTGGAACTAAATGTATTCATTCCAGAAAATGTGTTATTGGTACTACTACTTACATCTCCAGAACCTCCACCCGCAGGCCAACTTGTTCGTTTTTCACCACCAAGAGTAATACCATCATTTACCAAAACATTAGTGAAGCTCGATGTTGCTGTACCAGTCGCGGTAATACTACCAGCAAAGTTAAAATTTCCATTTGCGTCAGAAAGAGGAATATAGGTACTACTTGATACGGTTGCAGCAGAATAACCCATGAGATAGGCACTATTCATGGCATAGGGAGTTGCGGTCAAACGTTTACGTGGAGTCAAAACCTGTCCACCAATCCACACTTCCAAATACAGTGCACTATTATCTGCAAAAATACTACTTGTAACATCATTTGTGCCCGCAGCACCCATATTTACAGAAAAAATACCATTACTCACAGGAACAGAAATTGTAGCAGGGGCACCGATAGTTCCGCCGGCCGTATATTTTAATGTACCAGCACTCGGATCATCATAAATCAAAAATTGCATTGTGGTAGTAGCATCAACAGCCACACCACTATCAAATAATTTTCCTTGATAATTGATAATACTCGGTGCATTTGCAGATTTTGCAGTATCAAAAAAAATACTAGAAAAAGCAAATGTAAAAAAGAAAAAGATAAACAAAACACTAAACACAGGAATTACTTCCTGCATTTTATTTTTTATTCGAGTCTCAAAATCAGACATAGCAATATTCTATTGCAAAACCTTACAATAGTATAACACAAAAAAAACATTTAAAAAACTATTTTTCTTTTTCCAGGGAAACTTTTTCTTTGATGACAGAACTTTTTGCATCTTCAGTAATTTGAAAACTCTCTGTCGTATGCGGTTTGTATCCTTTTTTCTCATAAGTAACATAGTATTCACTCGGACCAACCAAAAATGCATAGTGTCCTTCTTTGTCGGTCACCTGTGTAGACACCAATTTGTTATATTGTTTTGTAAATAGACGTACAACGGCGTTTCCAAGCGGTGATGTGGAATCTTTTTCCGATACCAATCCCCAACCAGTAGGTTTTTTTGGTTTTACAAATCTCATAAAACCAAGGTATGCAAAAATATGTACTCCCAAAAATACCCACATATACCAAACAGGACTAATATAAATTCCAAGTGCCGTTGTCACAATACCCAAAACAGAAATCGTATGTTGCGCCACCAACCAACGACGCTCCCATACAATACGACGAGGTGTTTTATCTGCTCCAATTGGATCAAGTGGAATATTTGGTGTAATACCAATACCCGCAGTACTTACCTGTATTACTTCTCCATGATAAATATCAATCAACTTTCCATCACTTTTTACTCCTTGCAAAAGTTTTGAAGGAAATTGAAATCCAGGTTTTGCTACTTCAAGTAAATATTCACCTGGGTCAACAATAAATAAATATCGTCCCTGAGCATCAGTTACTCGAGACTGCACAATACGTTTTGTTTTTGGATCCACCAAACGGATCATAGCCAAGTCTACTGGCAACTTTGTCAGTGTATTATAAATTTGTCCCCACTCTTCTCGTTTTTTTCGGCCAAAAAGCAAAAGTGGTTGTAAAAAGAGAAAACGTAAAAGCGGAATAAAAATACTTGCAAAAGAAGGTGCCACACTAGCAACGACAACCGCAACCGTTGTTGGAACCACCACTGTTTCAGTTGCTTTTTCTACTTCTGGATTATCAGCAGCTTTTTGTACCAGATCACCCACAACTTTTGTCTCAGCAGCCAAAAATTTTACAGTATTCACTACATTTTTACTGACATTTTGTGCAATCACAGTGACATTTTTTGTCAGAGAGGCCTTTTTATCATAACCTTGCAAAAGTGGAGTTGTTGAAGGTTTTGAAACTTCAAACACTGGAGCCAATACAGACGAAAAAGTTGAAGAGGCA
Source organism: uncultured Gammaproteobacteria bacterium (assembly GCA_964595805.1). GTDB lineage: Bacteria > Patescibacteriota > Patescibacteriia > Magasanikbacterales > UBA922 > CAYTKU01. The sequence goes on along the minus strand of CAZQRI010000026.1, from coordinate 4,701 downwards.
TTTTGATTTTCTTCATTGCCACGTACTGGATCTTGGTTAGAATTTGCTTGATCTGGATTAACCACAATAGGTATAAGCGGATCTACATTTTCTCCAGCAGCCTGCCCCTGTCCATTATTTCCATCAACAATATTTTCATTTTGGCAAGCATTACTACATCCATCGTTATTGTCGATATTTCCATCGTCGCACTGTTCCCCTACTTCTCGAACCCCATTTCCACAAATAGTTCCAGGAATTGGAACAAACTGACAGAGTTGATCACATCCATCATCGTTATTTTGATTTCCATCGTCACAGGTTTCTCCTCGTTCTTTCACTCCATTTCCACAAATAGGTGCTGGTTCATTTCGACAAAAACCCGAACAGCCGTCTCCACCCGCAAGGTTCCCATCATCACACTGTTCTCCAAATTCTATAAGACGATTTCCGCAACGAGGCAATCTCTCAGGCAGACACTGTGAAGAACAACCATCGTGGTCAATCACATTTCCATCATCACACTGCTCCCCAAATTCAAGAATCGCATTTCCACAAATAGGCGCTGGATCAAGCAAACATTGTGCCGAACAACCATCTCTATCAAGATCATTTCCATCATCACATTGTTCCAGAGCTTCTCGAATTCTATTTCCACAAACAGCTGGGATTTCAATAATACATACCTGACTGCAACCATCATTATTCAAAAAGTTTCCATCGTCACATTGTTCTCCCCCCTGTCTTTTTCCATCTCCACATACTGGTATAAGACAAGCATTACTACATCCATCGTTATTGTCGATATTTCCATCATCACATTGTTCATTGACTTCCACAACGCCATTTCCGCAGATAGGAACCGTCGGGATGCATTCATTTGAACAAAAATCTCCATTTGCAAGATTCCCATCGTCACATTGTTCTCCCCCTTGTTTTTGACCATCTCCACAAACAGGAAGACGACAAACATTACTACATCCATCATCATTATTTTTATTGCCATCATCGCATTCGTCTGCACCATTCACACGTGCATCTCCACACATTGGCAAAACAGGTACGGGATTTGCTGCCGGAGCTCCCCCACCTCCACCATTATGCGGTGGCTCTGCTGCTTCTGAAACACAAAGATCTGAACAACCATCTCCACTGACAAGATTTCCATCATCACATGTTTCGGCTCCTTCAACAGCACTATTTCCACAAATAGCTGGTACCGTAGCATTCACGGTCACAACAGCACGAGCTTCTGGTCCAATAAAAACAAAAACACTCGCAATAATTGCAATCCAAAATAATTTTTGTTTTCGTAAATAAAGCAACATATATCAAACTACCTTTTTTTTATAAAAAAACCACCACCAATAATTCCAAATAAAAAAGTAAAAATAGCAACAATACTTATCCAAGGAAAAAACCAAAAACTTTTTTCAACAATAATACTCTGTGAAGTCACTCCATATTCGAGTATCAAACGAGCATGCAACTTTCCGAGCTGCCACAGTGGTATTTTCGAAAATACTTCTGTTTCCTTCCATTTTTCTTCTGGCAAAATTTTTCGATCTTTTATATTAACAGGAATTTCCGTAATTTTTTTTCCACGCCAATTGAATAATTCTATTTTCCCAGTGGGAGTGGCATGAATGCTTCCTTGATTATGCAACTGCAAATACATTTCAATCTGGGTTCCAAAGTAAATTTTTTTTCCACTCGAAAAATCTCGCACAGCAAGAGATTCTTCTACTTTTCCCGCAACATGTAAAAACAAAAGAGAAGCAATTCTTTCACCTATAACGACCTGACCCTTAGCTGGATTTTGCTTTGCAACAAGTGCCAAATAATGAGAACCTGGAGCAGTTCCTGGTGGAATACGCACCCGAAAATTTACTTGACGCATTTCTCCAGGATTCAAATCGAGCACTGGATAATTTGGAACCACCCAAGATTTTGCTTCGTCTCTCTTTCCAAACTGAATATGTCCTGTATCTGGATCAAGCCCAAAGGCATCTGTTTCAAATAAAAAATTTTGTCGAATACCCGAATCGTTTTTAATATCCAAAACAACAGATTGACTGTGACCCGGATCCACCACAAGTGTTTCGCGTACAGGAGAAAGTGTAAAGGCCTTTGCATTTCCAACTGCCACAAAAAAAGACAGAGCAAAGAAGCAAAAAAGAAAAAAATGTATCTTAAAAATCTTCATGTCATGAAAATTATGGATTGGCACTCAAAGTTGCAGTAATTACATGTGAATAGCTCCCTGCCAATGTTGATCCCCCAATCGTAGCTCGAAATTGAATGCCTGTTTCTTCTCCGCTCACAGTTCCAAGAGAAGACGCAACCTCAAGACCATTCACAATCGCAATATCATTCAAAGGAGAAGTCCCCCCACCGCCAATTGTTCGCAAACCATATTCTTCTGAACCGACAGTCACAGAACCATCAAGAACATCGTCAATAGTTGCCCCACCATTGCGCAAATTACCATCTTCGTCAAAAGTCAAACTATACCCCGTTGAAGAATCTGTTGATATAGTTGAGCTCACCGTACTGCTTGCTAACTCTAAAAGCGATAAAGTCCCAAGATTTGCAGTCGTAGTATTAAAAGAAAGTGACAAACTCGCTTGTTCCATAGCCTGAAACCCTCCTTTAAGAGTATACGTTCCACCACTTACTATACCTTCTATTTCTCCACCACTACTACGCAAACTATAGGTCCCCCCTGTTGAAGCAGCAGCATCCTCAATAGCCGAAAAAGTATCAGCATAGATATTATAGGTTCCTCCAGTCATAGCTCCTTGACTCACCGAAACAGGCAATACCAAAGAAAACAAGAGAAAAGCCAGGATAAATTGTGGTATTTTTTTAAAACTCATAAAAGATTTCTGTAGTATACCACAAAATAGCATATTTCTTCTAGAAGCATTTCTCTTGACAAAAACAGTATATATGGTATAGTAAGCCAATCAAAGTTTTGGGCAATTTTCGCCTTTCTGTCCAGCTTTTCTAATGCTCCTTCTGTATCTAAAGGGGCGGCACATAAAACAGTTTCTTAAATATGAAAAATTACGAACTCTTGGCCGTTCTCCCAGGTACCCTGACCGAGACCGAAGCCCATGAAATCGCCGGCCAACTCAAGGATGCCATTGAAAAAAATGGTGGTTCTTCCATTGCTATGGAATACAACGGCAAAAGTCGCCTGAGTTATCCAATGCGTCATATCCGCTATGGATACTTCTTCCTCTTCACTTTTGAAGCAAGCGAAGAAAAAGTACGCCTTATCCAAGAAAAAATTCGCTTGGTAAACCAAGTTTTGCGCCTTTTGTGCAAAATCTATAACCCAGCACAAAAAGTAAGTTTGAATCTTGGAGAAACAAACCCAGCAGTAGAAACAGAAGTCAACACAGAGAAAAAAGAAGAAGTTGAAGTGGTGAAAGAAGTTTCAGAAATGCCACTTGAACAAACAGTTCCTTCTCTTTCAGAAACAAGTCCAGAAGAAACTCCTGTAGTAGCCGAAGCAGCTCCAAAAAAAGCTAAAAAATCAGCAAAAACTGACATTTCTATGGAAGAAATCGACCAAAAACTCGATGAACTTCTTCTCAAGAGTGATGTCTAATCTTTAATTTCAATTCTATGGATCTCAATCGTGCCACCCTCCTTGGTCGCCTTACCCGTGACCCAGAAATCCGCAGCACCCCAACGGGTCAAAGTGTTGCTACCATTGGTGTTGCGACTGGCCGAGTTTGGACAGATCAAAGCGGAGTCAAACAAGAACGTACTGAATTTCACAACTGTGTTTTGTGGGGAAAACTCGCAGACATTGCTGGTCAATACCTCTCAAAAGGACGCCGCGTATATCTCGAAGGACGCCTTGAAACCAAAGACTGGGCAGGACAAGACGGTGTCAAACGCTACCGAACAGAAATCATTGTAGAAAACATGATCATGCTCGATGGCCCACGAGGTTCTACTCCAGGAACCCCAAATGCCGCCCCTTTGCCACAAGCAGACTATGGTGACAATAGCTCTCAACAGAGTAACCCAGACGACGAGATCAAAGTAGAAGATATACCTTTTTAAAAAATTATGAAACCACGCACAAACAACCGAAATAATGCTCCAGTTTCTACAGAAAAAAAACAATGTTTCTTCTGTACCAACAACAAAATGATTGTGGACTATAAAGATGTTGACGTAAACAAAAAATTTGTTTCATCTTTCCACAAAATTGCCCCACGTCGCCGAAGTGGACTCTGTGCCCTTCACCAACGTAAAGTTGGACGCGCGGTAAAACAAGCTCGCATCGCAGGGCTTATGCCATACCTTCCTCGTTAAAAAAATCTTCAAAAGAATCCCCCACTCTGTGGTGGGATTTTTTGTATACTTTGTTTTTTTTTGCTATACTAGTTGCAACTGTAACTCGTATACTACAAAAATTCTTATTGAAATTTATCTGTATGAAAATCCAAAAAGTCAGAAAAGGGGTGATCACAGTCGCAGGAATGGGTACACGACTTCTTCCTGCAACAAAAGCCATGCCAAAAGAAATGCTTCCTGTTCTTGATAAGCCTGTTCTTCAATATATTGTAGAAGAAATGGTTGCGAGTGGTATTACTGAAATTATTTTTATTACCAGTGCCCAAAAACGTGCCATTGAAGACCACTTCGATCGAGACCGTGCTCTTGAGGTCGATGTAATAAGGCTTGAGCTCCTCGGGG
>CAZQRI010000025.1:0-10228 GCA_964595805.1 uncultured Gammaproteobacteria bacterium | reverse complement strand
GTCTGGAAAAAATTCTCGAAATTCATTGCAAAGCTGTGCGGCAAGGGTCTTGTTGTGTGCAATCACAAGCGTTGGCATTTGCACTTGCTCTATCACATTGGCAATCGTAAAAGTTTTTCCCGAACCAGTCACACCAAGCAAGGTCTGACGTTTCATATTATTCTGCAAACCCGAAACAAGACCCTCTATTGCTTTTGGCTGGTCTCCTGATGGTTTATAATTTGATTTGATCTTGAACTTCATGGGAAAAAAATCAATTTTATACTTTTTTATACTTCTACTCCTTCACCAAACTCTGGTACAAAAGTAGCAATTCCAAACTGGTCACGAATCTTGTGAGCAAGCACCGTAGCCGCTTCTGGTTCACCATGTACACAGTATAATTTCTTTGGTTTCATTTTACAATTTTCAATCCATCCAAGCAACTTCACCTGATCTGCATGTGCAGAAAAAGCACCAATTGCTTTGACCGTACATTTCACTTCAATTTCTGCTCCCAATATTTTTACTTTTTCTGCTCCTTCATAAAGTCTTCTTCCAAGTGTCCCCTGTGCCTGATATCCAATAATTACCAAAGTCGATTTTGGATCTCCAACATAACGCGCAGCATGGTGTACAATGCGTCCTCCATTCATCATACCACTGCCTGCAATGACAATTTTTGCACCATGAACATTGTTGATAGCTTTGGAATCATCACGAGTACGTGCCACACGAAGCGTCGGAAAACTCAAAAAATCATCTCCCTCGCGATATTCTTCGGCAGCAGCCGCATCATAATAACCTTTGTATTTGCGATATACTTCAATAGCATCAATAGCCAAAGGACTATCCAAAAATATTGGCACATTGGGCAGGGTTTTATCGTGTTCACTCATGAGGTGCAATTTGTACAGTAATTCCTGTGTACGTTCGAGTGAAAAAGCCGGAATCATAATTGTTCCACCACGTTTTACTCCTTCTTTGATAACTTCAAGCAGCATGGCATCCCGATCTTCAATTGATTCGTGAATTTTGTCACCATAGGTTGACTCACAGAGCATCACATCCATTTCTGGAAGGTTTTCTGTATCACGGACAATAGGAGCATTCTCATTTCCAACATCACCCGAAAATACAATCGATTTTCCATCGGCACGAACTTCTACAAAGGCAGAACCAAAAATATGTCCCGCATCATAAAAAATTACATCCACACCTTCTACATGAAGCCAGGTATCATACTCAACACCATGACAGAGTTCTTGGGCCGCTGCAATGTCCTCTGGATCAAATAAAACTGGTGATTGAAATTTTTCGTTTTCATACTTCATGATATGATAGGCATCGTCCCAAATCAATTTTGCCAATTCCACTGTCGCCTTGGTCATATAAATTGGTCCGCTATACCCATCTTTTACCAATTTTGGAATACGTCCCACATGATCAAGATGTGCATGGCTCACAAAAAGCGCCTTAATACTCTTTATATCAAAAGGAAATTCATCATGATTTTTTGCCTCATTGAAGTCACTTCCTTGAAACATACCGCAATCAAGTAAAAAATTGCCCTGTGATGATTCAATCATATGACAAGAGCCGGTTACCTCGTGAGCTGCACCAAAAAAATGGAGTTTCATATAAAAAATACTTAGATCTTGAATTTTACATTCAAATAAACCCAATTGCTTCTCATAATAACATACTTTTCTTGCTATACAAAGAGCTCAGAATTTGCTACACTACTTCTATACTAACTGGCCGTCTATGCTAGACAATCTCGAAGACCGCGTCATTATTGAAGAACCTCCCATAGAAAAACTCACCAATAAACGCTCTTGCCTACGAAAGACCTGCTTCAATACCTGTGGAGGTCTTGTTTTTGTTATTATCCTTTCTCTTCTCTTTTTACGATTTGAAGCAAGACCAAAAGAAAAACTCCTTCCCTTAGTTCCAGAAACCATCAAACAAAGTATTCCTCTGTACGATCCGGATCAAATTTTTTCTATTTATTATAATGCCGGACAAGAACGCCAAAAACGAACGGAACTACTCACTTTTTTTCCAAAACTTATTGTTTCACCTTTTATAGTTCACTTTCCACACAAACTTGGAGACAAAGGACCCTACACAAGTACATCCACCAAAAAAGAAATTTTTTATGGCTTTATGCGCACTCCTATTGGTGAACAAAACGATATTTATACCATAACATGGAAAAACCTTACGGCCGAACCACGTTTTATTGCCGAATACTACAAAACCGAAATGGAAAACAAAGACTTTAAACTCGAATACGACCAAAAAAATGCTTCTCTCCGCCAAATGCTTTACTCCAATAGTTCGACACTCGTCAATGTCATTATTGATAACAAAGCAAACAAACGAAACAATACCGAAAAAGTTACTGTCATTATTTCTCTATGATACAAAAAATTCTTTCCTACCAGTCCAAAACTTTGACTGGTGCTGCTATTATGCTTGGACTGGCATCCCTCCTCAGTCGCATCGTCGGAGTTTTGCGTGATCATATTTTGGCAGGAACTTTTGGTGCCGGAAGCGAACTCGACATGTATACAGCAGCATTTCGTATCCCTGACTTTGTTTACAGTCTACTCATTGCAGGTGCACTTTCAGCCGGGTTTATCCCGATTTTTTTGAATTTATATACAAAAAACAAAAAAGAAGCCTGGGAATTTACGAGCCGCGTTATGAACACAACACTCATTGCCGTAAGTTTTCTCTGTATTTTACTCTTTATTTTTGCCCCACAGATTTTACATATTCTCGTTCCCGGGTTTAGCCCTGCAGAAAGAGCTACAACCTTATCACTTACCCGTATTATGATTCTTGGCCCTCTCATTCTGGGGCTCAGCGCTGTAATATCTGCTGTTTTGCAATCTCTCAAATCTTTTTTGGTGTATTCACTTGCTCCTCTATTTTATAATCTTGGTATTATTAGTGGAGCACTTTTTTTGGTACCACGATATGGAATTATTGGACTTGGCTATGGTGTCCTTCTCGGAGCGAGTCTTCACTTACTTATACAAATTCCCGTCCTTTTCAAAAACGGATTCCACTATAAACCACTTTTTTCATGGAAAGATAAAACACTCCAAAAACTTTTTCGCATGATGATACCTCGTGCTTTTACCCTGGCATCAACACAAACAACCACACTTTTTATCACCTCCTTTGCCTCGGTGCTTGGTGTAGGAAGTATTGCCATATTCAACTTTGCCAATAATATTGCATCACTCCCTATTGGAATTATTGGAGTTTCTTTTGCACTCGCAGCATTTCCAACCCTTTCTGAATATGCCAACCAAAAAGACATGAGCGCTTTCAAAAAACAACTTTCTCTTACTATAGGACAAATTTTATTTTTCATTACTCCACTGGCAATTCTTTTTATTTTACTGCGTGCACAAATTGTACGTGTTATTCTTGGAAGTGGTCAATTCAACTGGGATGATACGATTAGTACCGCAAGTACCGTTGCTATGCTTTCACTCTCATTTTTTTCCGAAAGTCTTATACTTCTTATTTCACGAGCATTCTATGCGATCCATAATACTCGAACACCACTGTACATCGCAATCTTTTCTAGCATTCTTATCGTAACATCAAGTTTTACCCTTAAAATGTTCTTTGGCCTTCCAGGACTCGCCCTTGGAATTTCTCTTGGAAGCATTGTTCAATTTTTTCTCCTCTGGACTGCACTCAAAAAAAATATTGGTAAATTTAGTAATAGCATGCTGTGGGAATCTATTTTCAAAATTTTGGCAGCCAGTAGCGTCATGGGAATCATCACCCAAACACTCAAATACCCACTTTCAGAAATCCTCAACCTCAATACATTTTTTGGTATTTTCTTGCATGGACTTATCAGTGGCCTTGGAGGCCTTATCCTCTATGCAATACTCTCATACATATTCAAAATTCAGGAAATGCATGTTTTGTGCTCGAGTCTCAAAAGAAAATGGCTTAAACTACGCAACATTCCACTTGATGAAGATAGCTTGAAATAAGACGCAAGAAATGATAGTATTGACTTCTATGAAAAACATTCGAAATTTTTGTATTATCGCCCATATTGACCATGGAAAATCGACCCTCGCAGATCGTTTTCTTGAAGTTACCGGTACGGTAGACAAACGAAAAATGCGTGACCAAATGCTCGATCAGATGGAACTCGAACAAGAACGTGGTATTACCATCAAATTACAGCCAGTACGCATGAACTACAAAGGTATCACCATGAACCTTATCGATACTCCAGGCCATGTGGACTTTACCTACGAAGTATCCCGATCTTTGGCTGCGGTAGAAGGTGCGATTCTTCTGGTTGATGCCAGTCAAGGTGTACAAGCGCAAACCATAGCAAACCTCTATCTTGCCATTGAACAAAATCTCAAAATTATTCCAGTTCTCAACAAAGTGGATTTACCAAATGCAGATATACCAAAATCAACGGCTGAATTGATACACCTTCTTGGATGCCACGAAGACGAGATTTTGCATTGTTCTGGAAAAACCGGTATCGGTGTCCCAGAACTCCTCGATGCTGTGATTGAACGCGTTCCTGCTCCCAAAGAAGGAGCTCATGGTGAGACTCGTGCCATGATTTTTGATTCTTTTTATGATGATTACCGTGGAGTCATTGCTTCGGTCCGTATTCTTGATGGTGAGATCAAAAAACACGATAAAATTCATTTTATGCGTACCATCGCAGATGCGGAAGTCATTGATATTGGACACTATGCTCCAGCATTGGTGAGTGATCCAAGTCTTGAAGCGGGACATATTGGGTATATTGCAACGGGAGTCAAAGAACTCCGTGATGTTCGTGTTGGTGATACCATCACACTCAGTACTCACCCTGCGAGCGAAGCACTTCCTGGATACCGCGAAGTCAAACCAATGGTATTTGCGGGAATCTTTCCAAAAGAAGGCGACGATTACGGAGCTCTGCGCGAAGGAATTGATAAACTCAAACTCAGTGACTCTTCTCTCTATTACGAAACAGAACATTCTCAGGCTCTTGGCTTTGGGTTTCGTTGTGGATTTTTGGGAATGCTTCACCTTGATATTTTTCAAGAACGCCTCCGCCGCGAATTTAACCTTGATATTGTTGCAACCGTTCCAAGTGTTGCCTACCATGTGACAAAGACTAATGGTGAAGAAATTATTGTCAAAAGTCCACAAGATTTACCAGACCCAAGTCATATTGAACATATTGAAGAACCTTGGATGACTCTTGATATTATCACCCCACAAGAATTTATTGGAAATGTCATGAGTCTTATTGCCGAACGCAAAGGACGCTACACCAATACCGAATACCTCAGTGTTGGGAGTGGTCAACGCGCCATGCTGCACTACGAAATACCGCTTGCTTCACTGATCACCGACTTCTATGACAAACTCAAAAGTGTAACAAGTGGCTATGCATCCATGAACTACGAACTCAAAGATTATGAACTCACTGACGTAATTCGTCTCGATATTTTGATTGCCGAAGAAGCGGTAGAAGCACTCGCAACCTTGGTATGGCGCGATGCCGCACATGGAGTCGGTAAAAAAATTGTTGAAACCCTGAAAGAAACACTCCCTCGCCAACAGTTCACCTTAAAAATTCAAGCGGCTATTGGAGGAAAAGTTGTTGCAAGTGAAAGAATCTCTGCCATGCGCAAAGACGTAACCGCCAAACTTTATGGAGGAGATGTGACACGCCGCATGAAACTCCTTGAAAAACAGAAAAAAGGAAAGAAAAAAATGATGGAAATGGGACGTGGAACCGTAGATATTCCAACAGAAGCTTATCTTGCTGTTTTAAAACGTTAATCTTACCCTTATGTTTGGTAGCAAAAAAATAAAAATTCTCTGGACTATTATTAGTATTATCGGGATTGTTGCTATGATATTTTTTAGCATGCTCCCTGCCTTTCAATAATAAATGACCCTTCGTCGCAATATACTTTGCGACATAAGTGTTCGCTAACGCTCCCTTATGCAAAAAGAATGGAAAGTGCTTGATCCTGCTCCACAATCTTTTTTTGACGAACATCCAGAAGTGCCACCCAGCATAGCACATTTACTGTATCACCGAAATATTCGAACCCAGCGCCAAATCGACGAATTTTTGAATCCCGATTATTCTGTTGATGTACACGATCCATTTCTTTTTCGTGATATGGAAAAAGCCGTGGAGCGACTCTTTCGTGCTATTGAAAACAAAGAAAAAATTGTTATCCACGGAGACTATGATGCCGATGGTGTTTCTGCGTCAACGATTCTCATGACTACACTCAAAAATCTTGGTGCAACAGAAATTGATGTCTTTCTCCCCCACCGTGAACTCGACGGCTATGGTATCAACATACGCACCGTAGAACTCCTCCACAAAGAAAATGCCAAAGTCATTATCACCTGTGACTGTGGTATTAGTAATACCGAAGAAATTACTCGCGCCGAAGAACTGGACATGAATGTTATTGTCACAGATCACCATACAATTCCCGAAGTTCTTCCACCAGCTTACGCTATTATTCATCCAAAAATCGAAGGTGAAACCTATCCAGACAAAGGACTTTCTGGTGGTGGGGTTGCCTTCAAACTTGCCCAAGGGCTTTTGATGACTCACAAAAGAACACACCAAACCCTGGCCAATGGAGACAAGCACGAAGCAGCCGAAAAATGGCTCCTCGATATGGTTGCTATTTCAACGGTTGCCGATATGGTACCACTCCTTGGTGAATCACGTACCCTCACCAAATATGGTCTTATTGTCCTCAACAAAACCCGTCGTGTGGGCCTTGAAAAACTTCTTCTCGAAGCACGACTCATGGAAAATGATGGCACGATGCGCCACGAGATTACGGCCGATACAATTGGATTTCAAATTGCTCCACGCATCAATGCTGCAGGCCGCCTTGATCACGCTAATGTTGCCTTTGGACTCCTGAATACTGATAGTCCCACCGAAGCCGTAGATTTGGCATACCAACTCGATCAAAACAACAAAGAACGCCAAAAACGTACCGAACAATATGTCAAAGAAGCCTGCGCACAAATTGAAAATGGTGGACAAAAAAACAACCCTATTTTATTTGTTATTGATAAAGATTGGTCTACCGGAATTGTAGGACTCATTGCGAGCCGTATCAAAGATAAATATAGCAAACCAACCATTGCTATGGGCTACAACGACGGCAATATTGTCGGATCTGGTCGCAGCGTCACTGGTTTCAATATGATTGCCAGCATGCAAGAAGCACCCGAACTCTTCCTCAAATTTGGTGGGCATCCAATGGCCTGTGGATTTACTTTGAAAAGTTTGGAAACCCTCGAAATTTTCAAAAAAACACTTATTGAAAAATACAACAGCAATACCGTCGAATTTGACATGACTCCAATTCTTGCCATTGATACAGAAATAAAACTTCTTGATGTCAACTGGGAATTATTTGATCTACTTGAAAAATTCAAACCTTTTGGCATGCACAATGATAGACCAAAATATCTTGCCAAAAATCTCAGTGTCATAAAAGTAGAAGCCCTGGGAGCGGATGGAAAGCACCTCAAACTCATGGTCAAAGAAACTGGAGGTCCCGGACGCAAAGTTGTGGGATGGCGCCTCTGTGGAGAAAACAATGGCAATCCAAACTGGTGCAAACTCCTTCGCGCCGGAGATACTATTGATATGGTCTTTGAAATTGATGTCAACGAATGGAATGGCAACCGTGAACTTCAACTTACTATTGTTGATCTTAAAAAAGTTTGATTTTTAACTTTCTATGCGACTCATAACCTACACAGACGGTGGATCACGCAGCAACCCAGGCCCAGCAGCCAGTGGTATTGTCATCAAAAACGAAGCTGGAGAAATTCTTGCCGCCTACGGCGAATACCTTGGAGTTGCCACCAACAACGTTGCCGAATACAGTGCCATAATTTCTGCCCTCAAAAAAGCTCGTGAACTTGGTGCGAGCGAAGTCGAATGTCTTGCCGATAGCAAACTCGTGATCGAACAACTCAGTGGCAATTGGAAAGTCAAAGAACCAGGACTCCAAAAACTCTGGCTCGAAGCCTGGAACCTCCTCCAAAGTTTCAAAGACTATAAACTCAAACATATTTTGCGTGCCAAAAATTCCGAGGCAGATGCCGAAGTCAACAAAATTTTGGATAAAGAAACAGGCTCAAAAAAAAAGTCTTTTTTCGAGGAAGAAGCCCTCTCGCCCATCCCCGACTGTCTTCCTCCACAAGCAAAACGCATGTTCAAAGGAATTCTCTTTGATACCTATCAATGGGAACAAGAAATGTATGATGGAAGTTATAAAACATTTGAAAAAATAATCCGAAAACCATCCACAGACATTATTGCTACAAATGGCGACCAGATAATGATACTCATGCAGGAACAACCCGGAAAACCCCTCTACCCTTCTCTTCCGGGAGGCCAAATGGAAGCTGGCGAAGAAGCACTCACTGCCGCCAAACGAGAACTCCTCGAAGAAACAGGCTCTGTTGCCGACGATTTTATCTTTTACAAACTCGATACTAAAGGTGGTCCAAAAGTTTATTTTCCAGTAACCACATATATTGCAAGAAATTGTCAAAAAATTCAGGAACCACATCTTGATGCTGGAGAAAAAATACAAGTAACCTGGGTCAGTTTTGATGCATTTTTAGAACTTGCACGCGATGAAAAGTTCACCTGCCCACTCTGGCTCAAATTTGAAATGTACGAAGCCATGCTTGATCCAAACAAAAAAGAAACCTTACAAAAAACAATCTTTGGCGCATAATACAATAAAAAATCACCCAAGAAGGGTGATTTTTTTGTTTTTAATTTTTTTTAAAATGGTAAAGTTAAATTGATTCCCGATCCAGCAGCAGGACCAGTCGCACTCGTAGAACCAGAGGCAGCCACAGGCTCAAAATTTACAGGAATGGGCAAAATTTCACCAGTAAGAGTCGGATAATAAATCATTTTATTATTTCGTCCAAAATCATACAATTCCTTTGTTACCTTTACGTCCTGTTCACAATACTGCTTGATAAGATCAAGTTTTCCTTCTTTGAACCACTCCATTGCCTGCAAACCATCTGCAGATTTTTCGATTTGCAAGGTTGCTCGTGCCAGATCATTGAGTTTATAGCGTCGCCCAGTTACTTCCTTGACTACTTTGAGCAAGTCCAAACTTGGAAATTTCAAAAGATCCCCAGCATAGTATCTATTAAGAATTGGAATATCAAAGTGTTCACTATTAAAGCCAATAAGACGCTCTGCTCGCTCCAAAATTGGCCACAAAGCACCAAGTTCATGCTCTTCAAATGATCGATAAGAATCAGTCTCGTATTCATAAATCGAAATCACAGTGAGCTTCATAGAACTCATATCCTGAATATCTCCAATTGTTTCAATATCAAATACAACTTCACGTGACATAATCAAATACATTAAACATTAATCTTCTATCTTTGGATTTCATCCACTGCTTTAATAATTTTGGATTCAAATAGAGTAAACAAAAATTTATCCATAATATGACGTCTATCCAAAAATTCCTGTTCTTTCATAAAGGTATAGCGAAAGACAACACGATGATCCTGTTCATACTGTTCGATAAACTTGGTCAAAATTGACTCTCGCACATCTCCAACAATCAACATATCTGTCGGCGCTTTATCATCGCCCGTAAAATGCCCACTCAAAATAAGCATTTTCATGCCAGGCGCCTTGGCTTTGAGTTCCTCAATAAAATTATGTTCATTGAGCAACTTTTCTTTATACAAAAGAGCCTGTAACTCTGGAAAAATAAGAGATCCCTGACTCAAACGATAGTATTTTTTTATAGATTGGGAATCTGTATCAACAATATCCACAGCCTTCACTTCTTCCACAATCCCTGCATCTTGTAAAAGTTCGAGTTCACGACGTATGGCATTAATTTGAACATCCAAAATACGTGTTAACTCACGCACAAAATACATTTTTTCAGGCTCTCCAAAAAAAAGGCGCAGTAAGCGCACACGAGTCTTCGAACCAAAAAGGTATTCAAGCATATATTCTCATTTTCTATAAAGTATAGTATAATATGAGAGCTACAAAAAGTCAAAGAAACTTATGAAAGATATAGTAGAAATACATGAATTCTTTGTTCAGGGCAGTGATACTGAAAAATCTCACGTTCTGCTTCATATATCCGAACCATCCTTTGAAGAAGAAGACAAGGGTTATTTT
>CAZQRI010000024.1:5159-10502 GCA_964595805.1 uncultured Gammaproteobacteria bacterium | reverse complement strand
AAGGAATTGTAAAAAGTAAAGTGGACGAAATTTCTGCACGACTTTTTATCTCTAGTACCGAATTCAAAAGACTTCTTTCGGTTAACCACGAACAAGTACAAGAAGTAGCAATCAAAACCGACTATGCCAAAGCCGGAACACTCGTAAATGAAATCAAAAATTTTATGGGATCCTACGAAGCTCGTATTCAAACTACCGACGAGGCCATCCCATCATTCTTGAGACAAATGGAACAAACATTTACCATCCTTGGAAATGCCCTATCTTCTGTTGCAGTTATCGTTGCTTCGATCACTATTTTTATTGTCATTTTTATTAATGCAGTGACTCGAAGAAAATTTATTGGTATCATGAAAGGAATTGGAATTGCCCCCCAGTCTATTATTTTTTCTTACATGTTCCAAGCATTTTTTTATGCAGCAATCGGGTCAGCGGTTGGTGTCTTTCTCACCTTTGGTATTCTCAAACCATATTTTGATAGCAACCCAATTGACTTTCCATTTTCAGATGGAATACTTGTAGTCACAGCAAGTGGTGCGGCTATCCGTGTTGTCATCTTATTTGTGGTTACCATGTTTGCCGGATACCTTCCTGCAAAACTTATTGTTCGCAAAAATACCCTCGATTCTATTCTTGGTCGCTAAGTATGATTATTGCAAAAAATCTTATTAAAAAATACGGAGAAGGAGAACTCGAACTCACAGTTCTCAAAAATATTAACCTCGAAATTCAAAGTGGTGAATTTGTTGCTATTGTAGGTCCATCCGGAGCCGGAAAATCAACACTCCTCTATCAAATATCACTCCTTGATCAAGCAAGCAGCGGTGAAATTTATATTGATGGAATTTTGGCCTCCAACATGACAGAAACAGAAAAAACGGCCCTTCGCCTCAATAAACTTGGCTATGTTTTCCAAGACTATGCCCTCTTGCCAGACTTAAGCGCACTTGAAAATGTTGCAGTTCCTATGATCATGCAAGGTATGAGCAAAAAGGACGCCTACGAAAAAGCACGAAAAGCTCTTGCACGTATTGGACTTGAAAACAAAACACAAAACCTTCCAAGTCAACTCTCTGGGGGACAGCAACAACGTGTTTCTATTGCGCGGGCAATCGCTCATGATCCCCAAATTCTTTTTGCTGATGAACCAACTGCCAATCTTGACTCTGCAAGTTCTGCCCTCGTTATGGAATCATTTCTTGAACTTCACAAAGAAGGACAAACAATTGTCATGGTGACACACGAAGAAGAATATGCCAAAAAAGCCGGCCGTATTATACACCTCAAAGATGGTGAAATAACATCTTTTTAAATTTATGTCCCCAAAAATAAAAGGTATTTCTCTTACTTTTTGTTTTGCCCTTTTCCTTTTTTTCCCACGCACAGCAAAAGCCGTACTCCCTCCTGATTTTATTTTCAATATTGGATCACAAATCATCCAATTTTTTTCGGCAATTCTTATATTCTTTTCGGGAATTTTTGCCTTTCTCTACCAATTTATAAAAATAAAAACAATGGCACTCAAAAAAAGAAAAATATGGATTGCTAGTATTTTTGTTCTTATTTTTGCTATTGCTCTTGCAGCCTCTTATCTGCTTGCCCTCCAAAAGCAAAAGATAGAATACGAACAATGGCTTCGTGAAAGCCAAATGCAAAGTGAAAAAAATATTCTTTCGAACACAGAAGAAACAATAGCTTCCACACATACTCCACTCCCCACAAGCACCCCTCTTGAGACATTTTTTGAAATACAAAAAGACACCCCTCTTTCCATCAGCAATACAGATTTTCGAGCTCTTCAAAACAAGAGCGACAACTTTATTGTCCTTGATGCACGCGAAAATATTGAATTTGAAAATGGGCATTTTCCAAGTAGTACTCATATTCGATTTGCAGATATAAAAAACAAAGGATGGGAACAACTTCCAAAAGAAAAATTTATATACGTTTTTTGTTGGTCTGGAATACGAGGAAAAGAAGTAGCAGAGTTTCTCAGAAGCAAAAAAATTCTTGCTCGCTACCTCGAACATGGCGCGAGTGGATGGTATGAATCGGGTGGAACTTGGATTGGAAGTATAAAATTTTCAGAAAAATATTCCTCTTCTCAATTTCAAAAAGTTTTTTCTACAAACGAAGTAAAAAATTATATAAAAAAAGGAGTCATACTTATTGACTCACGAGAACCAAAAAAATACAAACAATCCCATATAGAGGGAAGCATCAATATATCCATGTTTTCTCAATCTCAAGAAGAACTCGATACACTCTTTGCACAAATTCCAGCACAAAGTAAACTTATTACCATTTGTGACGAATATGTCAATTGTTTTGACGCAAAAGTGACCGGGGTTGAACTCGAAAAACGAAAACATATATTTTTGGGACGCTACAATAAACCCTGGGAATATGGCAACAACTAAAAAATATTTTGGAAACAAAACACTGCGACTCCAAGAATGTAAAAAGCAAGGACTTTCTGTTCCACCCTTTGTTGCACTTTCTTCAAAACTTTCTACTCGCCTTTTCCACGATGCAAACTTTCGAACAGAAACAGCCGAAAAAATTTTTCAAGAAATTCCAAATACCTCTTATGCCGTGCGATCAAGCGCCCTCTTAGAAGATTCTCCCAATCATTCTTTTGCAGGACAATTTGAAACAAAACTCAAGGTAAAAAAAGAGCATCTCAGCCAGGCAATATACGAAGTTTTATCTCAAGCCTCAGAATATCTCAAGGGTGATCTTGATTCATTCTCTCTTCTTATACAAGAATATATTGACCCAGATTATGCCGGTGTTATTTTTACACGAAGCCCCCTCGGACAACGAGAAATGATTATTGAATATACAAATGGAAATGGAGCATCTCTTGTTGGGGGAACAATAACACCCAAAAAAAAATCTTTCTATAGTACAGAAGCAATCCCAAAAGAACTTTCTCAGATTGGAATCAACGAGGAACTCCGAAACATATTCTATAATCTTGAAAACAAATATCAATTTCCACAAGATATTGAATTTTGTATCAAAAACAATATTTTTTATTTTCTTCAAATTCGACCTATTACCAGTGTCAGCAAAGAACAATACGAAGAAATTCTTTTTTTAGAAAAAACACTCCCCAAAAATAAAGCTTTTTATTTTGCAAAAACAGAACTCACAGAAATTGCTCCCCATCCAGACCAAGCGACCCTCGAACTTCTCACAAAAATATACGCAGAAAAGGGTCCAGTCCAAAAAGTCTATCAAAAACACAACATACAATACCGTGACACACAATTTATTCACTGTATTGATGGCGAACTATTTGTAGACAAGGAAAAAGAATTGCAAAGCCTGCTCCCCTCTTATACGTATTTTTCTTCTTCACAATATACACCCAAAATACGCTTTAATAAAAATTTTTTTAGAAGTATAAAAAATATATACCATCTCAATACCATCACATTTTCTTCTCCACAAAAATTATTTTCTCCTCTCCAATCTCTTCTCGAAGCAGCAGAGGCAACAAACTTTGCAGCAGGACAAAAAAACTTTCTTCAAAATTATGAACATATTTTTGAAATCAATCTTCTCTGTGGAATAGCTCTTAAAAAACTAGAATTTTTTCTCAAAAAAGAAACTATTTCCTGTTCACAAATACTCGCAGCAAGTGACTTTTTTGTACAAGATGATCGCTACAAAATTCATCTGAAACCAAAAAAATGGCAAGGAAATTCTCTTGCTTTCAACGATACTTCAAATTTTACCATCCTCCTTTCAGAGAATAAAAAAGACATTTCAGCAGTCAAAACATGGTGGCAAACACTTCCACAATGGAAACAAACCCAAATCAAGCCAAAGATCGAATCCTTTCTTCTTCTCAACCGTTTTCGCGAATATGGTCGATGGGCAGTGGTCAAACAAATACAGGAACTGCGAAAACTTCTTCCACAATCTCAAAAAATAAATTCCACAAACAAAGTACAAAAAAATCTTCCAAATTTTTTGAGCCATACATTTATTGATCAAAAAAATTCACTTCTTGGAATATCCGCAGGTGAAGCGATCGGCACACTCGTCGATAGACAAACTCTTGAGAATAAACACACAACAAAAACAGCAAAGATTTTATACAGCCCAATTTTATCTCCTGATCTTACAGAGTATTTTGACCAGATTGTCGGCATTGTTTCAGAACAAGGAGGCATGCTCTCTCACCTTGCTATTATGGCACGCGAAGCACAGATACCGGTGGTCGTTCACTTTTCCCCTTCAAAAGACATACAACTTGGCGATACGGTTCATATAAATGGGACAAAAGGCGAAATCAAATTTATTGCAAATAAGTCATAATTACGATACCATACAGACATAAAAAAGGACTTTTTATTTTTTTCGTATAAACATTTTTTATGAAACAAAGACTCGCCCACAGTATTGGTCTTCTCTTTTTAGGCCTCTTACTTTCAATTCCAAACAACTCCAAAGCCATCATGATTGATAAAGGCTCTGTCTTCCCTGGTGATTATATTCAAGTTCAAGAAAGCCCCGCTATCTATTTTATAAACGCAGATCATCAACGCCAATATTTTCTTTCTTCTTGGATATTCAAATGCTACCAAGCAGACTACAGCCATGTTATTTCCCTTCCAAAAAATACAAATCTTGATGACCTTGCCCCCAGCGCAATGCTTGGCGTAGTTCCACCAAAAGCAGGATGTGGCCTCGTAAAAACACCAGCGTCCCCATCGGTATATGCATTTGACAATAATGGAACCAGACACAAAATAAAAGACGAAGCTACAGCTCGTGCTCTTTATGGTGAAACATGGGCAAAACAAGTTCATGATATGCCAGATTTTATTCTTTCCCTCTTCCCTATTGGCACACCATTTGAAGGAAATACACTTCCTGAGATTCTCCCAATATCTATCAATACCAGTACTACCAACACCCCAACAAATACCACCCCAACGCCACCACAAGCCTCTCTAGAACTCTGGAAACCCCTTCCTGGGACAACATGGCAGTGGCAGCTTGATTCTGTACCACAAGACAATTTTGTTGATGCCGCAGTCTATGATATTGACCTCTTCGAGGCAACAGCAGCTGATGTACAAAAACTTCATGACGCTGGAAAAAAAGTAATTTGCTATGTCAATGTTGGAGCTTGGGAAGACTGGCGCAGTGATGCACAAGACTTTCCAACAGCACTACTCGGAAAAAACTATGACGGCTGGGAAGGCGAAAAATGGCTTGATATTCGCGCTACAGAAACGCTCTACCCCATCCTCCAAAAACGATTTGACGACTGTGCAGAAAAAGGTTTTGATGGCCTCGAACCAGATAACATGGATGGCTACC
>CAZQRI010000024.1:2860-5149 GCA_964595805.1 uncultured Gammaproteobacteria bacterium | reverse complement strand
TCCAAATAATCAGTTAAGCTTCAACAAATGGCTCGCCGAAGAGGCTCATAAACGAGGACTTTCTATTGGACTCAAAAACGATCCAGACCAAGCAAAAGAACTTTTTCCCTTCTTTGACTGGGCACTTACCGAAGACTGTGCAGAAGGTGAATGGTGTGAAAATGTCTCTGTATTTAGTCTCAATAACAAAGCCGTCTTCCAAGCAGAATATACAGACACTGGCATAAGTTTTGACCAGGCCTGTTCCGACGCCGAAGATCTCAGATATAGCGCCATTCTCAAACATCGAAACCTCGATGCATTTCGACAAACTTGTAACTAATAGAATTTTTATGCCAAAAGCAAAAGCAGGAGATACAGTTCGTGTACACTACACAGGAAAACTCACAGACGGAACCATTTTTGATTCATCCCGCGAACGAGACCCACTCGAATTTGTAATCGGAGGTGGTATGGTAATCGCAGGATTTGACGAAGGAGCAACAGACCTAGAAATCGGTGAAAGTCGTACTGTCACTATCCCCCCAGAGCGAGGATATGGACCACGCCGCGAAGAAATGCTCATGGTGATTCCTCGAGATCAATTTCCAGCACATCTTTCACCAAATATTGGTGATAAATACCAAGTCCCCGATGAATTTGGTCGTGTTTCTGTACTCACAGTCGCCGATCTCAATGACCATAGTGTCACACTCGACGCCAACCATGAACTTGCAGGCAAAGATCTTATCTTTGATATTGAACTCGTCGAAATTCTATAAAATAAATAACCTCCCGAAATTTATTATGGTGTTTTCGTCAAAATACCATCTTTTAATTCATAATCAGAAAAAGAACCTCTTTCATTCAAAAAAAAGTTAGATCGTTCTGTATTCATAATAGTACGAGCCACATCATCAGCAGTGAAGTCCCATATTCCATCAGTCGAGACAAAATCGGCAACCTCTAGGCGCAAACCCGACATTTGCTCCAAATTTTGCTTTGAAAATTGAGAAACTCCCGCTCCTTCATACCAGCTAAACTCTTTTAAATTTTTCATATTTTTTACCATACCAAAATCTGTGGGGGTAAGTTTATAGGTCGTCAACCTTAAGGTCCTTAACTGCGGAAATTTTACAGCCATACTTTCAAAAGAAATACCATCCCATTCCATAGCCAAAGTTGTTAATAAATCACCTCTTAAATCTTGAATATTTGCGACAACACCAAAACAAAAGAATGTTTCGAGAGGCTGACCTCTAAGTTTGTGAAAATCTACTTTTATCAAATCATCACCTTCAACACGAAAGTTAATAGATACATTCCTTAAACGTTTCGTTGTAAACTGTTGAACATACGAAAAAGGCACTTTTGTATTTTTGTCCTTAGTAACCCAACTAATATCCTCCAAAACAGGCGCCTTTGCCATGAGGGTCTCAGCTTCTTTCATATGAGATGCATCGACGGAGACAGCAAGTCGTTTCAGACGAGACAAATTAATCTCCGAAGAATTACGAAAATTTTGCCACAGTTCAAGTGACTCAAGAGTAGCACCACGAAGCGATGATATATCGAGTTCAACACCCTTGTCCAATGGCATAAACTTCACTGAAGATAAATGTGTGTTCCCTTCCAAAAAAGAGATATCAGTTATCCCTTTTATATCGAGGCTTTCCAAAAGAGGAAAATTCCGAAGAAATAACCAATCCGTTGACTGAACGGTTCTCCCAGTGTTCACTCCACTAAATTCTTTAATCGTAGAAAATCGTTTTTCAAACTCAGCAATAAATTTTTTATTGACATTCTCATTTTTTCTAAACCAAAAATATATACTATCAATTTGAATTTCAGAGAGTGAACTTAAATCATAAAAAACATCTCCTTGCGATAAATCAAGATCTCCTTCCATAATAGCTTTTATACTAATTTCTTCTGGCAAGGGATGTGGATCTTCTGGATTTAAAGTATCTACAATTTTTTGATCTTCCACACTACCAACACCCCCCATACCCATGGAAACTTCTTCTACACTATTCCCCATATACAGGGTTAACGGAGGCAAATTTTGTGGATCAAGTGGTTTTCCTCCAACATATTGAGAACGCATACGAGCTTGATATTCTTCAGTTGTTTCCTCTTTCGTACTTCCACCCTCAAAGACCTTTGCATTTACAAATGAAATATCAAAAACAGAGTTGCTATCTGCAGACAAAACATCCACTCCTCGAGAAATACCTTCTCCAACATTTTCTACAAGAGATCGTTCAAATGCTTCAGGTCCAGTAATAACCGTTCCCTTTATATCTTTTA
>CAZQRI010000024.1:0-2850 GCA_964595805.1 uncultured Gammaproteobacteria bacterium | reverse complement strand
AAGACAGTTCTTCAGGTCCATTTTTTTCAATGGCATACCATTTTCCCGCTATTTTTACAACGACACGCACATGGGGAACATTTATTTTATCTCCACCAAACCACTGCAATTTTACCATCATATCTGGATACATCGCAGGTATTGTTACCAAAAGACTCTGTGCTAATACCTCACAATTAAACTTTTGCTTTTGAGCAACATCTGAAAGTCGTGCAAAATGTACATCATATCTTCCAAATTTTTTCACAAGTTCAAAAAGTGTTGATTTTTTTTCTTCATCATTATCTTCTTGTCTCTCTACAATTTTTTTAAATTCATCCTGAATACCATAAAAAAAATCTCGAGTAGCAACAATGTCTTCTTCAGAAACACCGCCTCTTTGGGCAAGGACTTTCAAAAATAATTCTAAACGTTCTTGTACAATTTTTTCTTTATCTTTTTGTTCCAACAATTCAATAGCCTGTTTTGCAAGAGCTGCTTTTTCTGCATCAGTTTCAGTTGCACGCGCAAGAACTTCTCGACCATCTTCAATAAGATGACCACGAAGCCCTTTATCCAATGTAAGTACTCCCGCAGTATTAAGTCCAAGTGTTGCACCAAGTGCCAAGAGATGCTGCTTCCAAGAAGGACCTCTTTTTATTTTTTTAAGATGAGGGCTTCTATCTCGAGTAATTTCTTGTAAAGGAATTTGAACTTTAGAATCTTCTTTTCCCCCCAAATGAGTAGAAGTTTTCAAAATATATTCGTTCACAAGAACAGGTTTAGATTCTAATTGTTTTAGTGTTTCATCGGTATCAGAAAATTTTCCTTCAAATCTTTCACCTGATTCCAATCTATGGTATCTTTTTTCCATAAAGCAAATCTCAAATTTTATACTTTTATAAATAATAGCATATTATAAAACAAAAAAGAATCCTAGTTTTTATTAAGTGTGGCATATTGCTTTCCCCCTACAAATTAAGGTAGAATAGGCATATAAACTTATCGTCAAAAATATGGACAAAGTCCAAAAAACAGAAGAAGAATGGAAAGCCGAACTCACTCCAGAAGAATACAAGATTCTGCGTGGCAAAGGCACAGAACGACCATTTACGGGTGAATATGTAGACAACCATGACAAAGGAGTATTTACCTGCAAGGCCTGCGGCAATGAGCTTTTTAGTAGTGATGCAAAATTTGACTCTGGCACAGGCTGGCCAAGTTTTGATGAACCAAAAAATCTTGAAAATATAGAACTCCGGGAAGATAATGAATTTGGAATGCGCCGCAACGAAGTCCTCTGCCGACGCTGTGGTTCACACCTAGGGCATGTTTTCCCAGATGGTCCTACAAAGACGGGGAATCGCTACTGCATCAACTCTGCATGTTTACTTTTAAAAAAAGAATAATAGAAAATTATTTTTTCGAGGTCTCGCTACTCATTTTTTACTTGTTCGTACCTGCGGGTAATACAAGTAAAAAATGATACGCTGTGACGCTCTCCAAAAATAATTTTCACCATAATTTCAAACATATGAAAACACTTCTCAAAATCCTTGGCACTATTGTCGGTCTTGCCGTCCTCCTTATCATCGTTGGTTTCATCCAAACCTACCGCGTACAGCACAGCAAATACCAAGAACAATTTCTTGCAGGAAAAACTCCCTCTCCTTTCCCAGATGGCTTTCACAAAGGTTCAGCCGATTTTTATACATCAGATTGGCAAGGAAAAAACTTTGTAGCAAATAGTGGAACCGGTGTAAATAATTTTGGAAGCGGCACCAGTACTCTCGAACAATATTCTTTCAAAACATATGCCGATACAGGCCTTCAAGATCCAAGTCTTGAAACCTTTAAAATAGACTACAACAATGGCAAAAATTCTTGGTGGCTCTCCCCTCTTATTGATGAAATCGTAGAAGTAGCCCCTGGCCAATACCTTGGAAAAATAAATTACCGACTCATTCCGGGATCTCCTTTTGCCCTTGGATTTTTTAAACTCGAAAGTACAAATCCAAATATTAATGTCATTCGAAATATTACAGTCAGTGGAAAATACTTTTCTATCAAACTTCCACAAAACTGGCAGACCGATTTCAATGATGCAAAAGGAATACGCCTGAGTGAACTTCTGGCTTGGACAAAAGATTTTAAAATGCATACGGATACCGCAAGCACAAGTACATCGACTCCAGGAACATATTTTGAATCTGGAGCAAAACTTGATATCCTCGCCGAAAAAGGACTCCTCAGTTACAAAGAAAAATTAAAAGGAAAAATACTCGAAAGCAGCGATATTACTATTGCAGGAATAAAAACAAAAGTCTATACAATTATCGAAGACAACACAAAACAAGGTGAAATTCTCGATGCACGCATTGAATACAAGGGAAACAGCTATGTATTCCGCATGGCCTACAACAAAGACTCCTTCCCAGATGCCAAAAAAATCTTTACAGAAAGACTCGAATCTTTCAAATTTCTTCCATAAAACCTCCCATACAAAGACAAAACATGCTTGACAAAAGCATGTTTTTCTGCTATACTAAGATAAATTAATTTTTATCTACGTTTTTTCGTAGATAGACTCGAACTTCTCTGTGTCAGACATGTGACCCTTGATAGATATCGGGTCACATTTTTTATATATGACACAACCCACACAAGGAGCCCTCAGCTTCCAAGGACTTGGTATTAGTCCAAACTTTCTTGCAGTGCTTACTGCAGCCAATTTTACTAGCCCAACACCAATCCAGCACCAGTCCATTCCAACAGCAATTGAAGGAAAAGACCTTATCGGTATTGCTCAAACAGGAACAGGAAAAACCCTGGCTTTTGGTATTCCTATGATACAGCGCCTGGCCGCAAATA
>CAZQRI010000023.1:5746-10806 GCA_964595805.1 uncultured Gammaproteobacteria bacterium | reverse complement strand
AAACTTCTGGGCGTCCACCATTACTATCAAGTTTTACAAGAAATCCAAAATTTTTTATTCGTTCAATAAATTGAGTGAGATCTGGCATAAGAGTGGGTTCTCCTCCAGTAATAACAACACCATCAATACAGCCACTGCGTTTTTTGAGAAAATTAAAAAACACTTCTTCTGGAATAAAGCTATTTCGAATTTTTGCAATCATTTCTGGGAGTACAAATTCTGGGTTATGGCAGTATCCACAACGAAAATTGCATCCAGGAGTGAATACAATGCAGGCCGTATGATCGGGATAGTCCAGCATGGTCATTTTTTGTATGCCAGAGATGAGCATGTTTATTTTTTATTGATAAAATCGTAAATTTCACTCGCGTCATCTGTTCGAAGGACTGCATTTTCGTAGCCTTCATCTTCAAATACAAAGAGCGTTGGAACTGAATTTACAAGGAGTTCGCGGGAGAGTGTTTGAAATTGTTCATTTCGTTCGTCAAGAGTTTCTCCTGGGATTTTCAAAAAATTTTGGATAAACTCTTTGAATTTTGGACATTTTGGACAAGTGGTTGTGGTAAAAAGTAAGTAGTGCATATTAACAATCTTTGAAATCTTCGTAAAATTCTGAATTTGCAGCGACACATTCAATAAAATGTTTGCGAGAAAAATGTTCTGCTTTTTTTCCAGTATTAAAATGAGATACTGGACGGTGATATCCCATAACACGAGTCCACACTTCACAGCGTGTACGTTCCATTTGTTGTGCTACCATAGAAAAAATATTAAAAAATTATATATTGATAAGTATGAATTTTATTTTGTAGCATTGGCACTTTTGTATGTTGTGCGATATTCTTCGTTGAGTCTTTCTCCGACAAATCCAATTTCTTCATCACATTTTGGACAGTAGTCCCATTCACCTTGAAGGTATCCATGTTTTGGACAGATAGAAAAAGTTGGAGTAATAGTAATGTAGGGGAGGCGATAGCGAGACAGTATCGCACGTACGAGTGATCGACAGGCCACACCACTCGAAATTTTTTCATTCATGTAGCAGTGGAGTACGGTTCCACCGGTATATTTTGTTTGGAGTGAATCTTGCAGGTCAAGCGCTTCAAAAACATCATCCGTATAACCAACAGGGAGCTGTGAAGAGTTTGTATAATAGGGCGCATCTTTTGTTCCTGCCTGCAAGATTTCAGGAAAGCGTTTTTGGTCTTCTTTTGCAAAACGGTAGGTGGTACCTTCGGCTGGAGTAGCTTCAAGGTTGTAGAGATTTCCTGTTTCTTCTTGGTATTGTTGAAGTCGTTCACGAATAAAGTCGAGCAGTTCTGTTGCAAATGCTTGTCCCCAGGCTGTGGTAATATTTTCTGTGTCATTGGTAAAATTTCGGATGGCTTCGTTGACACCATTGATACCAATTGTGGAAAAATGATTATTGAGTTGACCCAGGTAGCGTTTGGTAAAAGGAAAGAGTCCTTTATCAATCCATTTTTGAATTTCTTTTCTTTTGATTTCAAGAGATATTTTTGACATCTCCATCAGGTGGGAAACTCTTGCAAAAAACTTTTCTTTATCACCTTTCATGAGGTATCCAATACGTGCGATATTGAGTGTTACAACTCCGATTGATCCTGTCATCTCGGCTGATCCAAAGAGTCCTCCTCCACGTTTGCGGAGTTCTTTGAGATCAAGTTGCAAGCGGCAGCACATAGAACGCACATCTCCTGGATTCATGTCTGAGTTGATAAAGTTTTGAAAATAAGGTGTGCCGTATTTGGCAGTCATTTCAAACAGAGGAATATTTTTTTCATCATCCCATCGGAAATCTTTTCCAACATTATAAGTAGGAATTGGAAATGTAAAAGTACGGCCTTTGGAATCACCTTTACTCATAACTTCAATAAAAGCGCGGTTCACCAAATCCATTTCGTGTTGGAGTTCTCCAAAGGTATATTGAAATGGAACTCCACCAAGCATGAGGCGTTTATTGCGAAGGTCATCTGGTACATCCCAATCAAGGGTGATGTTGGTAAATGGTGTTTGTGTTCCCCAACGTGAAGGAATATTGAGGTTGAAGATAAAAGATTGAATATTTTGATAGACATGTTTGTATACTTTTTTGGCAATATATTCTTCGAGTTTGTCTGCTTCGACAAGATCTTTGAGCTCTTCTCGGAGTTCCATTTCGTATTTTTTTACAAAAGGTGCCATGTAGGTATCAAAACTAGAAAATGCCTGTGCACCAGCCCATTCATTTTGGAGAGTTCCAAGAAAATTTACCATTTGTGCTACTGCAGAAGAAAGGTGTTGTGGTGGACCGGATTCAACTTTGTCAGGTACTCCATTGAAACCTTCTTCGAGAAGGGCTCGAAGACTCCATCCTGCGCAGTAGCCCGAAAACATGGAAAGATCGTGAATATGAATATCCGCATTTCGGTGAAAATCTCCAACTTCGCGTGGATAAATATGTGAAAGCCAGTAGTTGGCAACGACTTTTCCAGAAGTATTGAGAATCATGCCTCCGAGTGAGTATCCTTGGTTGGCATTTTCATTGATACGCCAATCAAGTTTGTCGAGGTATTCGGCAATAGTTTTGTCTACTTCTACAACAACATTTTTTTCTTCACGAAGTTCATTGCGTTTTGCTCGATAGAGAATATAAGATTTGGCAACTTCGGGATAGTTACATTCAATGAGGACGGTTTCAACAGTATCTTGGATTTTTTCTACACTTGGTACAGAATCTCCAAAAGTTTCTTCGAGGCGCATATAGACATCGCGGGCAATGGTATAGGCTGCAGCCTTGTCTTCGCAGCCGCTTGCTATCATGGATTTGAGGATGGCCTGTTCGATTTTACCCATATCAAAGTCGACAATGGCTCCGCTGCGTTTTTGGATTTTGTAGATAGGCATAGAAAAAGTTTATATTTATACTTTGGGTTATTGGTTTGATCTTTTCGCTTTCTTCGCCGTGGGCTCAGGGACGCCCCTTGCGAGGGGCGTAACCCGCGAAAAGATCTAAAACCAATAAGTCCTTGTATGAATATAAACACCTGAAATTAAAAAAGGTGTCAGATTTCTGGCACCTTTTTAGGACATGAGTTTTTGGAGTTTTTTTCTGGCTCTTGAAACCATGAGTTTGATGGCATTTTCGGTTTTTTCGTAGCGCTGCGCAATTTCTCGTAGAGAGTAGCCTTCGCTATACATGAGGTTCAGGGCTTCACGTTCGTCTGTTTTAAGGCAAGCAAGGGATTTTTCGAGCTTTATCTTATCGACAATATCCATTTGGTCGTTCGGAGCAGGAATTTGTTCTAATGTTGTTGTATGGATATTTGAAAAAACAGTTTTTCGAAAATGATTTACGAGAATGTTGTGGGCAATACGAAGAAGGTATGTTTGGTAAGAGGCATTGCTTGAAGAAAATTTTGAAAGGTGGGAGAATGCATTGATAAAGGTTTCTTGGGACAGGTCTTCTGCAAGGCTTTGGTTGTAGGAGAGGTGTTTGAGAAAGTAGTGTGTAATAGCTTCGTGGTAGCTGAGGTAAATTTCGGCAAATTGTTCAGAATTTTTCTGAGCATTGTGGATAAGCTGTGAATCACGAAAACGTGCAGCGTATTTTTGCTCAGTTGGGGCAATAAATTCTTCAAAAAGAATATCGACTGTACTTTTTGTGTGTGGAAGGGGATTGGGTATTTTTTTTGCTTGTATCCATTCTGAAAGCTGTTCAAAAAAAAGAGATGATTCATTTTTGGCTATTTGAGCACTTTTTTTAAATTCTTGTGAAAATTTTTGTTGATCACTGTTGTTGCGTAGAAGAGGTTGGAGTGCAAGAAAATATTTTGGCTTTGGAAGTGTTGAATCAAAAATTGGCGTAATATGCATGTTTTCTTGATAAAAATCACCATTTTTTTTCTTATTTTTGGCAAATCCCGCAAAAGCGTGGTGGTTTTGATTCAAAGATTCCCACATTTGGGTATAAAAATTTTGAGGCATATGACCACCCCAGAGTTTACCTGGATCTTTGTGAATAGCCTCGGCTGCGGCAAAACCCGTACGTTCAAAAATAGCCTGATTTGAATACAGAATTTTTGCTGTGTTGTCGGTAATAAACAGGTATCCTGGCGCTTGTTCGATGGCCATGAAAAGAGTACTGCGAGAGCTGGTTTTCATATACTTCAAAGTATACTCTTTCTCAAAAAAATTTGGTAGGGGAGGCTATTTGGGATCCTAAGTTGTATTTTGAGACAGGCTTTGTTACACTGAAGTTATATTCCTCTGAGATGGTAAGTTTTGCTTTTCTATCTCGTCTTATACTTTGAAATACATTTTATTTACCTAATTATCCTCTATGCTCAAAAAGCTTTTGGGTCTTGTGTTTTTGGGTGCGATTTTGTCTCCAATAAGCACTTTGGCAGCAACCTCTACTTTAGATGGGCTTATTCATATACCACCTCCAAATCTTCCGTCTTTTCCTACAAATAAAGTAACTTGTTCTGTTGAGGGGACAATAAGTCGTCCAAACAGTATAAGCAATAAAGTTACCTATAAAGTGCATTATGACAGTAATTACAGTTTGATGAATGCTCAATATACGGTCTATGGAAATTTTCCACAACTTGCAGCAAATCTTTTTGTGTATCAATCTGCGGGGGCTACTTCTTTTTCCAAAGGAAGTGATTATATTTCTATTCAAGGAAATAAAGAAAATAGTTTTACTTATCTTATTAAAGATAATCCGAGTATCACCGTTCGTGCTTCACTTGCGGGTGTTCAGTGTACTCCAAAAACTTTTCGAACCCTTCCTGCTCCTGTTCTGGCAGCACAACCTACCCTTGATTTAACGGATGTGACTCTTAACACAACTTCTCTTCGTGTGACAAGTTCTGTACCGGTGAATATCCCAGTTGAACAGCATGCTTGTAAAATGCTTATTGAAGCTGCTTCGATTGATAGCGATAGTATTCTTATTGGTGGGGCTATTTCGGTTACGAACTTAAAAACAGGACAGTACAACTATACCGTTCGTGGATATCGCAGTGATACTCCAAATAATGTGACCAAGTATACGG
>CAZQRI010000023.1:0-5736 GCA_964595805.1 uncultured Gammaproteobacteria bacterium | reverse complement strand
AAGTGCTCTGGTTTTTGGACAAGATGGCAAAGCCTTTTTGTTTACCTATGATTCAAAAGCTTCAACAGATTCGTATATTGTTTCAGCAACACTTGGGAATGTCGATTGTTCGGCTGTGATTTTTCCTTCACAGAGAGCAGCCGCTCCTCTTGCCCGTGACCCAAATAATGAAGTGATTGTTCAATCCCCAGATGCTTCGACGAGTTCTCCTGCTGTGAGTGAAAATACAAATTCGAGCAATATAAATGGAGTTGCTGTTGTTGGACTAAGTGATGAGGAACTTCAACAAGGTGAAACTTTGGGACTTTTGAGTAGAACAGGTGATGTTCAGGCTCAGGCAGTCGTTCAAGAAAAAATTGAAAAAGAAACTGGATTTTTGCCAGCGACAGGTGCTATTGAATCAAAAGATGATGCTCCATGGACTTCTCGTGATTATACGATTGCTGGATTGCTTGGGGCTATATTTGTAGCACTTGTGTCTTATATTGTTATGAAATATCGTGGGATGATGTAAAAAATTGCTTTATTTTGCAAAAAGCCAGCCTTTTGGGTTGGCTTTTTTGCTCTTGATTTTTCTCTCTATTTAGGGTAGTATTGCCCTACAAAAATATATATCTATGAAAAATGAGAAAAAACCTTTTGAAATCATGTCTCCTGCAGGATCGTGGGACACACTCAATGCCGCACTACAGGGTGGTGCTGATTCGGTGTATTTTGGTATTGAACAGCTCAATATGCGAGCCCGTGCAGCGAATAATTTTAAAATTGCAGAGCTTCCTGAGATTGTTCGTCACTGTTCCGAGGCCGGTGTCAAGACCTATTTGACACTCAATACGATCCTCTATGATCACGATATTCCACTCATGAAGCGTATTTGTGACGAAGCAAAAAAAGCTGGGGTGACTGCGGTTATTGCTTGTGATCTTGCGGGAATTCAGTATGCGCATTCAATCAATCTTGAAGTACATATTTCTACACAGCAAAATATTAGTAATATTGAACAAGTAAAATTTTTTGCAGCGTATGCCGATGTAGTAGTACTTGCGCGTGAACTTACTATCAAACAAATTCAGTATATTTGTGATCAAGTAAAAAAACAGGATATTCGTGGGCCAAAAGGGGAGCTGGTAGAAATAGAAATTTTTGTGCACGGTGCGCTTTGTGTGGCGATTTCAGGTAAATGCCATATGAGTTTGCATACACAAAATGCCTCTGCCAATCGAGGAGCTTGTGTGCAAAATTGTCGTCGGGCTTATAAAGTAGTGGACGAAGAAACTGGTGAAGAGCTGGTGCTGGATAATCAATATGTGATGTCACCAAAAGATTTGTGTACCGTAATGTTTTTGGATGAAATTTTGAAGACCGGTGTACGAGTTTTGAAAATTGAAGGACGTGGAAAATCTCCAGATTATGTTTATACTGTAACAAAAGTATATAAAGAAGCTGCACAGAGTGTTCTTGAAAAAACATTTACAAAAGAAAAAATTGCAGCATGGATGGAAGAACTTGGAACAGTCTACAATCGTGGATTTTGGGAAGGTGGATATTATCTTGGAAAAAAACTTGGTGAGTGGAGTAACTCATCTGGTTCTCAGGCGACAAAAGAAAAAATTTGTATTGGAAAATCGACTAACTTTTTTGTAAAAAGTAATATCGCGGAGTTTTTGATTGAATCGGGTGAGCTCCATGTTGGAGAAGAAGTGTGGGTTACTGGTCCAACAACGGGTATTTTGCAAACAGTTGTCAAAGAACTGTATGTTGATGGTCAAAAAACAGATCATGCTGTGAAAGGAGATCTGGTGACATTTGCTGTAGAAAAACGTATTCGAAAGGCTGATAAATTATTTCGTGTTGTAGCTCGTTAATTATGCCAAAGATTATTCATTTTCGAAAAGAATGTATTGGTTGTAATTCTTGTATTGAATATGCCAAAAACTATTGGAAAATGAATGAAAACGATGGAAAATCTGATCTTGTGGGTGCGGTAGAAAAAAATGGAATTTTTATAAAAGATATTGCGGAATTTGAAGTTGAAGACAATGAAATGGCCGCACTTGCTTGTCCAATGAAGATTATTCATATTGTCGACGAGCAGGGGAAAGAGATTGTTTAGGGATCTTCTGTATCTTGGATATATAAGTATGTTATAATAGACATACTTATATTTTTTTTATGTTTGAAAATTTAGCATTTCAACTATTTATTACGGTTCTTATTGGTGGAGTTATTGGTCTTGAACGAGAAAGTGTGGGAGCGGCTGATACCACAGGGTCTGCCGGTGGAATTCGTACTTTTTCCCTCGTATCATTGCTCGGTGGACTTGCTGGGTTTTTTTATCATCAAAATATTTCTTCTCTTTTTCTATTTCTTTTTGTATTTATTGGCTTATTTGTTCTTTCTTATTATATTGTTGGATCTTTTATCACCAAACGTACTGGGGTGACCAATGAAATCTCCATTCTTTATACTTTTCTTTTAGGATTTTTTGTCACAACATCTATTATTCCGATGCAGATTGTGTTGGCTCTTTTGGTGATTGTGTTACTTATTCTTTCTCTCAAAACTCGAACCAAACGCCTCATGCTGGGAATATCAAGCAAAGAAGTAGAAGCGTTTATTAGTTATGCTATTATTGCAGTTGTCGTACTTCCATTTTTACCGAATACTTCCTTTCATTTGAATCATATACCTTATATCGAAAGTTTTCTTGCGAGTTATAATATTCATATTGGTCAGTGGGCAGAACTTGAAATTTTTAACCCAAGGAAAATTGGTCTTATTGTTGCTTTGGTTACTGGTATTGATGTATTTGGCTATATTCTTGGAAGAATTTTTGGAGAGAAAAAAAGTTTTGCACTGGCAAGTTTTGTGGGAGGATTTATTTCTTCTACTTCAACAACCCAGGCTTTGGCTCAAAAAAGTAAAAAATCAAATTTGATTCGTTCTTTGGTTGGAGCGGCACTTATTGCCAATATGGCAAGTTTTTTCCAAATTTTTCTTTTGGTTGGGCCGATCAATAGTAAATGGCTTGTTTATATTACACCGACAATTTTTCTTATTATTGCCGCGGCTCTTGTTTTGGCATTACTGCATTTGTTTGAAGGCAAAAAAGACATGAGTGAAAAAAGTGCTTTGAAAGAAAAAGAGAAAAAAAACGATGCCATATTTTCTCTTATCCCAGCGCTCAAATTTGCGGGGCTTTTGATTGTTGTAAAATCGATAACAAAAATTTGTCTTATTGTATTTGGTCAATCTGGATTTATTATTAGTTCGATTATTGCTTCGTTTGCGGGCTTGGATGCCATTATTATCAACCTTGCAGATATGGCTGGAAAGTTGATTAGCTTCCAAATGGCTTTGTTTACCTTTATTTTGGTGAATGCGACGAATCTTTTGAGTAAAAGTTTTTATTCTTATTTGCAAGGGGATAAACGTTTTTCTTGGCGATTCTTTCTTTCGGCCTTGTTTATTGTATTGACGAGTTTTTTGGGACTTTTATTTGTTCACTAATATATGGATATTGTATCTCATGGAATGTGGGGAGGACTTGCTTTTGGCCGTCGTAATAAAAAAAGTTTTTGGACTGCTTTTGCTTTTGGTATTTCACCAGATCTTTTTTCTTTTGGATTATTTAGTGCCATGAATATTTTGGGCTTGGTTTCTGGACCAGATTGGTCTTCGGGAAAACCAGATATGAGGAGTATTCCAGCCTACGTCTCTCAACTCTATAATTTTACACATAGTTTTTTTGTATTTACCTTGGTATTTCTTTTGGTCTGGGCTATTCGCAAAAAACCTTTGTATGAAATGTTGGCTTGGCCACTTCATATTTTGATGGATATACCAACTCATTCCATACAGTTTTTTGCGACTCCTTTTTTGTGGCCAATTACAGAGTATAAAATAGACGGTATTCCGTGGAGTCATCCTCTTATATTTTTTCCAAATTGGATATTGATAATCTGTTTTTATTTTTATTTTTTTTGGTGGAAAAAAAGAAAGTTTCTTGTTTCCAAAAAACATGCGAAATAAAGTAGGTCAAAATCTATTATGATACAAAAAATTCTTGATCTCCATACCCATTCACGCTATTCGCGCGCTTGTTCCAAAGACTTAGAACTTCCCAAAATCGCCAAGGCTTGTGAAATTCGTGGTATCGATATTCTCGCAACAGGGGATTTTACCCATCCAAAATGGTTTGCAAGTATAAAAGATGAACTCGTTCAAGAAAATGAGGGTCTTTATAAACTCAAAGATAACTCAAGCTCGACAAGATTTCTTCTTGGAACAGAAGTTGCCTCTATAAAAAAACATAAAGGGAAAACTCGGCGCATTCATTTATTGATTTTTGCTCCGAATATTGAAGTCGCTGAAAAATTTAATGCCTATTTGAGTAAAAGGGGATTTAACTTGCGTTCGGATGGTCGACCTATTTTAGGTTTGACCGCAAAAGAAATATTACAGATCATGCTTGAGATTGATCCTCGCATGGTTCTGATTCCTGCACATGCTTGGACACCTTGGTTTGGTATATTTGGTTCCAAAGGTGGATATAATACCTTGGAAGAGGCCTTTGAAGAGCTTACACCACATGTTCGTGCGATTGAAACTGGGCTCTCGAGTGACCCACGTATGAATTCTCAGCTTTCAAAACTTGATAACATTACACTGATTTCAAATTCAGACGCACATAGTGCACAAAAACTTGGGCGTGAAGCAAATGTCATGCATTTTAAAAGTGAAAAAGAAATTACCTATAGTGAAATCATGCGTGTGATTCAAGAAGGGGATAGAAAAAAGTTTCAATATACCATTGAATTTTATCCAGAAGAAGGAAAGTATCATTATGATGGGCATGCTGCATGTAAATTTTCTTGTCATCCACGAGAGACAAAAAAATATAAGGGTATCTGTCCTCTTTGTAAAAAGCCTTTGATTATAGGGGTGATGAATCGTGTAATTGAACTTGCGGATAGAAATGAAACACAAGCAAAGGTAGTAGGGCGTATTGCCTATAAAAGTCTTGTTCCACTTCCTGAGATTATTGCTGATACTCTTGGGTTCGGAGTTGGAAGTAAAGCGGTGAAAAAAGAGTATGATAAGCTTATAGGGTATTTTGGAAATGAATTTTCGATTTTGCTTGATGCAAAGCTTAAAGATATTGCTTCTGTAAGTTCAAAGCACATTGCAGAAGCTGTGAATCGTGTCCGCACAGGAAATATTTATATTGAACCAGGGTATGATGGTGTTTTTGGCACAGTAAAAGTATTTGGAAAGAAATAATTCGAAAATAAAAAATCCCATGACTTGCGTCAGGGATTTTTCTTTGTAAGAAATATTATTTCTTAGCAGCTTTGCGTTTAGCAGGAGCTTTTTTTGCAGCTTTGCGTTTTGGTGCAACTTTTTTTGCAGCCTTGCGCTTTGGAGCAGCTTTGCGTTTAGCAGGAGCTCGCTTCTTTGCTGCAGCTTTTCTTTTTGCTGGCATATGTGTAAATTCTATTTGAATAATTTCGCGTTACAACTTTTGATATTACCATGGTGCATACCAAATGGCGTTGCTTTCGCGTGAAGAATATTTTACATGACAAGCATTGACGTAAAAGATTCTTCGAAAATATTTTTTACAAAATATTTTTTTACGACCTTTACATGTATTATAAATCTTTTTTGTAATTATTGAAATAGTGTCAACACAAAAACTGTGTATAACTTTTGTAAAAAAAAATTTTTATTTTT
>CAZQRI010000022.1:0-11189 GCA_964595805.1 uncultured Gammaproteobacteria bacterium | reverse complement strand
TTCGACAAGGAAAAGCTTTTCTTGGAAAGGGTTGAAGTGGAAGAAGGACAGTACTACTGCTCGGTCCCTGGCGGATACGTTCGCTGCCAAAACGAGCGTGGCCAGCGCATGAAGCCGAATATGGCGCGGGCCATGTGCCCCTTCGACGGCGACATGCCCTACTGCCCGCCCGACCCAACCTAAGCGCCACGCGCCCCACCCCGCTTCCGCACGAAGCAGCGCCCCGATCTTAGTTTCTAAACACAAAAGAACTCTCATTTTTGAGAGTTCTTTTTATTTTCAACTTATTTCTCCTCAAAATCTATTTCAAGGCCATTACTCGTCATAACAAATCCACGAATAATCAATTTCCCTTCATGAACTTTGTGATGACAGTCTTTGCACAGTGGCAACAAATTGTATTTGTGATTTTTGTGAAAGTGTCCAATATTTCCATCCGCATCCGCAATCTCCTGTGGAGCAATATGATGCGTATCTTCCACCATTTTTTTACAAATAGCGCAAGATGACAAATACAATTCTTTGTGATACTTACTTTTTTGTTTTTTGGTGAGAAGTTCAAGCTCTTCATAGTCTTGGGCCAATTCTTTTCGTATGGTCTGTGCCCGCTTCATAAACTCTTTATCAATATGAAGTGACTGCGCAAATTCAAGTCCATAAATACTACTCCCACTTCCGGCTTGCAATTTTCTTTCAAACACAAGCTTATCTTGCTCTGCTTCATAATGCACCTCAAGATGCAAACTCAAAACTTCTTTTATATTTTGAATTCTCTCCAAATTACACAGTTGATGCAAATGCGTGGTAAACAGAAAAAAAGAATTTTTTAATACAAGGTGTTCAATCGTCGCACTCACAATTGCCAAGGCCGAAAGCGTCTCTGTCCCATGACTAATCTCGTCTCCCAAAATCAAACTCTTTTGTGTACAACGATTAAAAATATTTTTAAGCTCCATCATTTCGACTGCAAAACTTGAGAGACCTTTTTCAAAATTATCCTGCGCCAAAATACGTGTAAAAATTTCCGAAAAGAGAGAAAAACGCATGGACTGTGCTGGTACATAAAAACCACTCTGCGCCAAAATCACTGCTACTCCAATACTCTTCATGTACGAAGATTTTCCACTCGAGTTGATTCCATAGAGCAAAACTCCCTGTATATTTTCTTTTGTTATCTGCGTAAAAATAGATTCCTTCTGCGCAAATTTTTTATGTCCCAAAAATACATCATTTGGAACATAGATACCATTTTCTTCGCGCGCTTCCACAAGCAAATGCCGCAAGTCCGAAATTTCAAGAAAGTGTTCTTCTGTCTCCACATCCACAATCTCTGGACGAACCAAATTCAACTTGATACTCGCTTTTATGTTGGATACAGCCACATCTACTTTTGACAAAAAAGCACTCGTATTCAAAAACAAAGACAAAAATTTTTCTTCCATTTTTTGCAGTTCTTCACTATAGAGTTTTTTGGTCAGCGCAACAATTTTTCCTTGCAAAACAACAATCTCCTGTGAAATACGATCTATTACGGGTGCAGTAATTTTTACATTTGTGGTTTGTGTCTTAAAAGAAAAATCCGAAAAAGCATAAACCACACCATCGATTGATACAAATGTTGTTTTTAATTTTTCTTCAATCAGAGCAAATCGACTTCGTGTAAGTGTAATATAGTGTCCTTCTTTATCGAGTTGGCGAATCTCTACAAAATCCCGTTCTTTTTTACCAATTTCACTTTCCAATACTTCCAAAATTTTGGTACGCAACACTTCCAAATTTCCCTCGAGACTGGCACGTTTACTCATCAACTCATCGAGCTCGGCATGAAATCCAGCTTGAAAGATACTTGTCTCAATAGCCTGCAAGGCCACTCGCCCTGTCTGCTCAAAGTTGAATATTTTTTCAAGAAAAGCCAAACAATCTTGAAGACTATTTTTTTCTTGAAGAAAGTTTTCTATAACTCCATGATTTTTGAGATGAGCCAAAGATTCCAAAATACGATCCGCACTTTTCAAAGACTCATACAAAAAGTTTATTTCAAAGGGATGTAATCGACCAAGCTGAATACGACGGATAATACGTTCAAGATCATACACATGACGAAGTTCCTGTTCAATAGACAAATGCACTTCACCCAAAATATCTGACAAATTATATCGCTGTTCAATCTCCGCAGCATTAGTAATTGGATTTGATAAACGCTCACGAAGGAGACGGGCCCCAATACTTGTCACGGTATGATCAATATACGAAGCAATACAAAGTTCCTTGTGATCGGATCCAATAATATTCAATTGTTCAAGTGGATT
This sequence comes from uncultured Gammaproteobacteria bacterium, assembly GCA_964595805.1. Classification (GTDB taxonomy): domain Bacteria; phylum Patescibacteriota; class Patescibacteriia; order Magasanikbacterales; family UBA922; genus CAYTKU01. The sequence continues at coordinate 8,880 of CAZQRI010000022.1, read as the reverse complement.
ATTTCCCAAATACAAATAATTTTCATTTGACAAAATAACTGGTTTTTCAAGCTTTTGGATAATTTCGGCGTCGTGATCAATAATAAAATCAATCAAACAAGCAAGTGATTCCGATGCATAGGCTTTCTTTTCCAAATCCAAAAATTCAATTGCCGTCAAAAATGATTTTATAGTATAGGTACGTTTCAAAAGTTCATTTTGGTAAGAAATTTTTAAACGTTTATTATTTATTTTGACATTACTTTCAAAGAGTTCCAAATACTGACGAACTTTATACTCATCAACATTCTGACCAGAGAGTGTCAATAAAATTTCATTCGTCGGATAGGATCGAAGCAAACGAAATACTTCATCGAGTGCAAAATTTGGATCTTCTTTGGTACTATAAATTTCTTCAACATAGGTTTTTCCAGTTGTTACATCAAGTGCACTGTATCCAACCGAATACAAATTATTACTTTCATCAACAAGAAGAGAAGTAATAAAATTATTGTCATGCCCCAGTGAATAATCAAAATTCACTCCAGGAGAAATAATACGTTCAATATAGCGAGTAATCTGTGGAGGCAAACCTGCTTGTCGAACAAGCACAATTGTATATTTATTCTCTTGAATCAAACGCGAAATATAGCGATCAAATGTAGCCACAGGAAACCCCGCAAGAAGTGGATTTTTCAAGGAATTTTCAGGAAATTGTTTGTTACGCCGAGTAAGTTGAAGATTTAAAATTTCGGCAATTTCTTTTGGTTTTCCAATTTTTATTTCATCACTCTCTACGCCATAGACTTCAAAAAAAGACCCCACTTCAATAACAACAACCGTATTGGGGCCATACTTTTGTTCAAACTCTGTTTGTAAATCAAAATAGATCTCAATGAGAGACCGCTCTTTATCTTCAAGCAATTTTTCTATTTTCACAGTATCCATAAACTGCCCCTATGGTATCAAATAAGCAAGGGAGGAGCAAGAGATAAAAAAACAACCGCTTGAGGCAGTTGTTTTGAAAATACAGATTAACGTTTTCTCCATTGATGTCCACGACGAGCTTTGTGCAAACCGAATTTCTTACGTTCTTTCGCACGAGGATCACGTGTGAGGAAGCCTTCTGCACGAAGGATAGGACGAAGTGTTTCATCCCATTTGATAAGAGCACGAGCAATTCCATGACGAGTCGCTTCGGCTTGAGCATGAACTCCACCTCCTGCAGCTTTTACAGATACATCGAGTGTTTTTTCACGTCCTACAGCCACCAGTGGTGCCATAACTTTGTCTGACCAGATTTTTACTGGAAAGTATTCTGTATGAACACGATCGTTCACAGTAATAACTCCTGTTCCTGGCATAATACGAACACGAGCAGCAGCAGTTTTGCGGCGTCCGACAGCTTTCTCAGTTGAAGTTGTATTTGTTTTCTTTTCAGCCATAAGTAAAAATTAAGCGGTAATAGTGAGTCGTCTCATGAGATCCTCACGTTGACGATTTTTTGGAATCATCCCATTCACTGCATGGCGAATAACTTCTGCAGGATCCTCTACAAACACATGCTGCATTGGAACACGTTTGATTCCACCTGGATGCATACTGTGGTGATAGTAATCTTTTTGAACAAGTTTGTTTCCTGTAAAAATAACTTTTGAAGCATTAATCACTTTTACCATATCGCCTGTATCGAGTGAGCGATCATAGTCTGGTTCGTGTTTTCCCATGAGAACCATAGCAATTTGACTTGCAACACGTCCTACAGCTTGTCCAGCGGCGTCGATTTCAATTGTTTTTTTGATCTTTTTCATAAAAATTTTATACAAATTCAATTCTCGCCATGTCAGCTCCGTCACTTGGACGAGGAGCGAGTTTGATAACACGAGTATAGCCACCCTTACGCTCTGCATAACGAGGAGCAATATCTTTTGTCAAAACATCAAGCGCTTCACGAGTAAAAAGAACACGCTTCACATTTCGCATATTTGCAAGTGTTCCTGTTTTTGCTTTGGTAACAAGAGGTTCAACAACACTGCGAAGTGCTTTTGCCTTTGCGGTAGTCGTACGAATAGATCCATTCAAAATCAAACTCTCTGCAAGATTTCTCATCAAGGCTTTTCGAGGAGCTGCTTCGCGTCCGAGAGTAACTTTTTTACTGTTGTGTCGCATATAATCAAACGATATTTAAATTTATTTTTTTGCTTTCTTTTTTGCTTTTGGTTTTTCATCTTCACTCTCATCAGAACTTTCATCACTTGTTTGTACTTCTTCTACAAGAAGTTCTGCATGTTTTACTGGAGCCACGCTTCGTGCATCACCACATGATTCCAAAATAAGAGAAAAATGATCCATCAAAATTTTTGTTGATTCAGAAAGTGCATCTTTTGGAGTAACAGTTCCGTTTGTTTCAATCGTCAAAGTCAATTTTTCAAAGTCTGTTACATCTCCAAGACGAGTAAGTTCTACAGCGTATCCAACATCGCGGATTGGAGTAAAAAGTGAATCAATCACAATCGTTCCAAGATCCAAATTTTTCTTTTCTTTTTCTGCTGCAGAAACAAATCCCCAACCGTTGACAATGGTAACTTCCATTTCAACAGGAGTAGATTTGGTAATATGAAACAAAACTAAATCTGGGTTCATGATTTCTACCGCAGAATTTTTTTCAAAATCTCCTGCTGTTACAGGACCAATTGTTTTTTTGTTCAAAGTGAGGACAACCGGTTCAGTGCCATAGAGTTTTACCGCAACCTGTTTGAGATTCAAAATAATCTCAATCATATCTTCTTGAACTCCATTCACCGCAGAAAATTCATGACTCACACCATTGATCTTCACAGAGTCAACAGCCGCACCAGGGAGAGATGACAACAAAACACGGCGGAGTGCATTGCCGAGTGTTGTTCCATAGCCCTGTGTACATGGACTAACTACAACTTTACCAACATTTGGTGTATTACCTTCGAGGAATTCAATTGATGTTGGAAGTGATATGTGTTCCATAAAGTAAATTTAAGTCCGAGAAATCTCGGCTAAAATTATCGAGTTGAGTAATACTCAATAATAAGTTTTGTATCAAAAGATTTTTCAAAATCAGCATCAGCAGCAACACCCAGAACTTTTCCAGATTTTTTTGCAAGATCCAATTTCAACCATGAAGGAAGCTCCATTTTGGCCATGCGTTCTTCAAGTCCTTCAAACAAACGACTTTTTGCTTTTGTTGCTTTCAATTCAACAACATCACCAATTTTTACAAGGTATGATGGAACGTTCATTGCTTTTCCATTGACAGTAAACAATTTGTGTCCAACCATTTGACGAGCCTGAGGGCGAGTAACAGCAAAACCGAGTTTGTAAACAACATTATCAAGACGACGTTCAAGAAGTTGTTGCAAGTTTACAGAAGAGTCTCCTGTCATACGTGCAGCTTCTTTTACATATTTACTAAATTGGGCTTCACGAAGTCCAAAAATAAACTTCGCTTTTTGTTTTTCAGCCAATTGTTTTCCAAATCCTGAAGTAGGACCACCAGCACGTTTTTTTGGTCCATGTACTCCTGGCGCTTGGCTCAAACGTTTTGCAACCTTAACTGGATTGGTTTTGAGTCCAAGGTTGATACCAAATCTTCGAGCGATTTTATTTTTTGGTCCAATATTTCTACCCATAGCAATAGTATAAATTCAAAAATTTAGACACGACGGCGTTTTGGAGGTCGGCAGCCATTGTGTGGAATCGGTGTAATATCTTTAATAGAAAGTACGTTGACACCATTGGCATTGAAACCACGAATCGCACCTTCGCGTCCGCCACCAATACCTTTTACAAATACGTTTACCTCTTTGAGGCCATATTGTTTGGTAGCATCAACAACTTTTTTTACAACTTGTCCAGCAGCATAAGGAGTTGCTTTCTTTGGTCCTTTGAAACCAATCATACCAGCACTTGCCCATCCGAGTACGTCACCGTTTTGATCAGCAAGAGTAACAATCGTATTGTTGAAAGTAGCTTGAACATAAGCTCGTCCATTTGGAACGATTTTGTTCAATTTTTTCTTTTTTGTAGTTTTTTTTGCTTTTGCTTGAGCTGTTGCCATAAAGCAATCATTTAATTAAATATTTAAGTATCGGGTCAACGTTTAGGTTTTTTGTCCAGCTGGTTTTTTACCACTGGTTGCAAAATTACGTTTGTTGCCACGAACCGTACGAGAATTTGTTTTTGTTCGTTGACCGCGTACTGGCAATTTTTTTGCATGACGAATACCACGGTATGCTTTGATATCTTTCAAACGTTTGATATTACTTGAAACTTCACGGCGAAGATCACCTTCTGTTTTGTGTTCTTTTTCAATCAAGGCACGAAGTTTGTCTTCTTGATCTTGGTTCAAATCTTTCACACGAGTATTTTCAGCAATTTTTGCTTTTGCCAAAATATTTTTTGCAGTTGTATCACCAATACCATACACATAGGTAAGGGAAATAACCACTTGTTTATCTCTAGGAATGTTAACGCCAGAAACTCTCATATACAAATTCTACACTTAAAAATTTAAGGATTATATAAAACAATTAGCCCGCGCTCTTACGTTGTTTGTTTGAACCTTGACGCTGTTTATGGCGAGGGATTTCACAAATAATATAAACACAACCACGTCGGCGAACTGACTTACAATTTTTACAACGTTTCTTTACCGATCCTTGTACTTTCATAATCTTTGAAGCAAAAAAATACCAACCACTGCCGCGATATCATAGCTTTATAAAGCTCCACCGCACTGGTTGATATGTTGAATATGTTTTAATATTGATAGTTAAAAACGGTAGGTAATGCGACCTTTGCTAAGGTCATACGGTGTTAATTCCACCTTTACTTCATCTCCTACACCGAGTTTGATTCGGTTCATTCTCATTTTTCCTGAGAGATGCGCAATGATTTCAAGGTCATTTTCGAGAATCACACGGAAGGTTGCTCCCGGTAAGAGCTCATCAATGGTACCTTTTACTACGATAACGTCAGTTTTGTTGCCCATGCAGAAAAAATTAACTGGCAGTATTATATCCTGATTTTTCCCCCCTGTCAAGGATCTGGAGGGGTTCCAGTTGTGAATAAGTATTGATTTTAAAGATTATTCTCAGTATAGCCTAGTTTTTGAAACAATGCAAGCCTAAACAGTCGGCAAACCCAGTCCTATAACAGCAGCCATATGGTCCGTTACCTTTTGCGCCGCCTTCTCAAGACCAGGAAATTGGTCCCGCATACGACCCGATACATACTTTTGGATCTCTTTTATACCTTCTGGACCAGAAAAAAGCGTCTGGATAACATAATTAGTATCTTCCAAGCGTTTACTCCCCTGTCCAACAGGAGTCCAAAATTTTTCTACTATATAATCTGTAAGCCTCTGGCGAAATTGCGATTTTTCGAGATGAATCCGGGCAATCGTGGAATACATAAACACATGAGCCGCTTCTTCTCGGGCAATGGACCTCAGGATATAGGTGAGCACCGGGTGATTGGCATTTTCCCAAAGCTTGCGATAACCATTGAGGGTCGTCATTTCATGAATAGCCCCAATCGTCATATGTACTGGGGTAAAACGACTTCCAAACATATTGGCAGTAGCCGAAGCAATTTTACTCGAGACTTTATAAGAAAATGGCATGTCTTTTTTGACTTTTTCAAACCATTTTTCTTCACTCGGATAGCCAAGCTCCCCCAAAAATCGATTCAGCGTCTCGCCATGCACTGGTTCTTCTGTACTCCACTTATCAATAAAACGTCGTACCCAAGGGTTCCGACCAGATGGCGTAGCGAGCAGCTCTTTGTAATAGACCTCGGTCAGGCGCTCCACATCGCGCATATAAAAAAGTACGGGAATGAATTTCTCGTTGATCTGGTGATTTTTGACATCATTCCAAGGAATTGAGTCAATAAATTCTTTCGTGAGGACGCGTGGTTGCGATTCGTACCAGTTGATGGCCTCTTCCTCTGTTTGGAATTGGGACATAGTATAAAGAATACTTTAGACAGTACCAGTTTTTTTTTTAAAAGCAAATGTTTGAGTATCAATATCAAATTTTACCAATTGATCTTTTGAAAATATCATTCCAAGGCCACCTACTTCGCTCACGATTTTATACTTTTCCTCTGGAAGCAACTGTGTGACAAAATACAGCATTTCGGGGTCAAAACCCTCTTTTAGTTACAAAGGTTCCAACTTTCAAAGTTTTATCCCCCGTGCGTAACTCAGCAGCATCCCGATCAAAAAATGTGTCATAAAAATCACGCTTTTCATTTTGGGGGACAGATTCTCCTGCCATAATATTATTCTAAAATCGCCTTAATGCGGCGAATACCACTACTACATGCTTCTTCTTTGACAATCTTGAAATGCCCCATCGTGCCAGTATGCTCTACGTGTGGACCTCCACAGAGTTCACGACTAAATGTCGCAGCATTTGAATCGGCAAGAGGAATTCCATCTGGATCCCCAACCGTATATACTTTTACCATGGCACCATAATTATCTTCAAAAAGCCCAATTGCTTGTTTTTTCTTTGCTTCTTCAAGTGGAAGTTCTTGAAAAGTAACTGGATAATCTCGAACAATGGCAGCATTCACCAAATCTTCTGCTTCGTTGATTTGTTCTGGAGTCATTTTTTCATTGGCAGCAAAGTCAAAGCGCATACGTTCTGCTGTAATATTACTTCCCTTTTGTGTTGCTGTTGGACCAAGAATTTTTTGAAGTGCAGCATGAAGCAAATGTGTTGCAGTATGATACTTCACACTCATTTCGCCGGTATCCGCAAGACCACCTTTGAACTTTTGTTCTGCTCCAGCGCGAGAAAGGGCTTGGTGTTTACTTTTTTCTTCTTCAAAAGAGGTAATATCTACCGTATATCCTCGTTCTTTTGCAAGTTCTTCTGTAATTTCGAGAGGAAATCCATATGATTGGTTCAAATCAAATGCGTCACGCCCTGAAATTGTATTATTGTCTGTTCGCTTCAAAATTTCTTCAAAAATTTTCAATCCCTGTTCAAGAGTATTACGAAACTTTTTTTCTTCTTTTTCAATTTCAGAAATAATTTGCGTTTGTTTTGCAAGCAAATCTGGATAGGCATCTTTGTAGGTTTCAATCACCGCTTCCACGACTCGTACACAAAAATTTTCATGAACATTGAGGTTTCGTGCATAACGAATAGCACGACGAATGAGGCGGCGAGTAAAATATCCCTGGTCTTTATTACTTGGTACAGCCGTATCTGCGATCAAAAATGTTGCCGCACGCAAATGATCCATTACCACACGAAAAGCATACGTCTCGGTTGGATTTTCACCATATTTTTTGCCACTTGCTGATTCAATGGTGCCACGAATCGTATCAAACAAATCAATGGTGAAGACATCGGGATTATTGTTCACAGCCGCTGCCATACGCTCAAGTCCTCCACCAAAATCTACATTTTGTTGTGGCAACAGTTCAAAACCACTTTCTGTTTTACGATACTGCATGAACACGTTATTTCCAATCTCCATGTAGCGACCACAATCACAATTCACATGACAAGGTTCATCTTTCCACTGTGAAGTCTCATGCAAATGCTGAGCATTTTCTGGATCAAAATCCCAAAACATTTCTGTATCTGGGCCACCTGGTTCACCAAGAGGCATTTTATCTGGTGTTCCACTACGACTCCACCAATTTTTTCTTTCTGGAAAATAAAAAATCTTTTCACCTGGACGCATACCATCCACTTCTGGATTTTCTCCAATTTTTGCTTCTATACCAACAGAGGCAAATAAATTTTGCCACAACTGCGCAGACTCAGTATCTTTTGGGATACCAGCACTTTCAAGACCACGAAAACAAGTAAAATAAAGATTTTTTGGATCAAGTTTCAAAATTTCAACCAAAAATTTCCACATCCAAGAAATTTGTTCTGTTTTAAAATAATCTCCGAGTGACCAATTTCCGAGCATTTCAAAAAATGTGGTATGACGGTTGTCCCCTACTTCTTCAATATCTCCGGAACGAAAAGACTTTTGACTATCTGAGAGGCGTGTTCCCATCGGGTGCTTTTGTCCCAGCAAATAGGGTACCATTGGCTGCATACCACTTCCGGTAAATAGTGTGGTTGGATCATTGTCTGGCAAGAGCGATGCCGAAGGCAATATAACATGGCCATTACTCTTAAAAAACTCTAAATGTTTTTGCCTGATTTCATGTGTAGTCATAATAAATTATTTTTACGCAATAACTCCACCACCCAAACACTCACCATTTTTATACAAAACAGCAAATTGACCTGGAGTAATGGCTCTTTGAGATTTTTGAAAAACAAGAACAATAGTCTTTGCTTTCTTTCCTTCTGTAACAATCACTTTTTGGAAAGTTTGGCGGTGTCGCATTCGCACTTGGCATTGTAGCGGAAATTTGGGAGCCTGTCCACTCACAAAATGCATATTTTCTACGAGGATTTCCTTTTTGTACAGCGCTGGATCACTTTCAAGGCCGACAATAAGTTCATTCTTTTTCATATTTTTTCCGACCACAAATAAGGGCTCTGTACCACCAGACTGAGAAAATCCATGACGCTGACCAATGGTATAAAAAGGCAATCCTTCGTGCTCCCCAATTTTTTCTCCTACCGTATTCAAAATTTGACCTTTTTTGGGTTTAATCTTTTGCTGCAAAAATTCTTTCATTGGAACCTCTCCAATAAAACAAATACCCATGCTCTCTGCACGTTCGGCAGTTGGCAAGTTATTTTTCTTGGCCAAAACACGAACCTGTGATTTTTTCAAATGACCAATTGGAAAGAGTGTATGCGACAACTGTTCCTGTCCGAGTTGATGCAAAAAATATGTTTGATCTTTTTCTGTATCTTTCGCTTCAAGAAGCTT
>CAZQRI010000021.1:0-11222 GCA_964595805.1 uncultured Gammaproteobacteria bacterium | reverse complement strand
AAACAGTTCGTGGAGCTCTCGCTCTTTCCCCAGAAGCAAAATCAAATTGGGAAGCACAAATTGCTGAGCGACGACTCGATGAAGCTTCAAAACTTGCAGCTCAAGGAAAACTAACAGCCGAACTCGAAACAAAACTTGAAAGTAAATTTGCAGAACAAACTCAAAAAATAAAAGACCGTATTACAAAACTTCAAGAAGCAGGAAATGATGAACACGCTTCGGAACTCAGTACTCGCTTAGCTTCGGCACTCCAAATTCATAGTCAAATTCTCGATACCCTAAATACAGCAACAGATACGCCAAAACAAGAAATCAGACCCCTCTTGAAACAACTCAAAGAAGAAGTCGAATCCATGAAAGAAATCAAATCAAAAATGGATGAGGAACACGAAAAAAAATCAGCTCCAGATGTAAAAGTAGCAGCACAAAACCATATGAATATGGCTTTGAAGCAAATCGAAAAAGTACAGGCCCTCCTAAACTCACAAAGTGCTAGCACAACATCTTCTGCCAGTGCAAAACTTGAAGCCGCACAAAAAGCATACAACGAAGGAAAAGCATCTTTTGATGCAGAAAATTATGCTGCCGCATTTATTTCATTTGGAAATGCGCAAAGATTGGCTGCAGAAGCGCGCATTGTAACCCATGTTGAACACGATTTGAAAATCGATGAAAGAATGAAAAAAGTATTTGAAAAAATAGATGAGAAAAAAATAAAAATTGAAGATACTCTCCAAGAAAAAAAAGAAAAACTTGAAGATAAAATAAAAATAGAAGAACAAAAAATAGAAAAAAAAGAAAACCGTATTGAAAAATTTAAACAGAAACATACAGGTGTTACAACAACAGTAGATATTAAAATTGAAGAAAAAGAAGAACAAGAAAATTAAAATAAAAAGCCCCAGTGGGGCTTTTTATTTTTCAAGTTCCTCGACTCTACTTATCACTGTTCCCTTATACAATCTCAGTGTCATTTTTTCTCCCTTTTGAATATCATCCACACTTTTCAAAAGCTTTCCATTTTGACCATACGCAATACTGTATCCCCTTTTCAAAATCGTCTCGGGATTCATCCCCATAATTTTTCCTTCCAATACATTCACACTCTGTTCTATCATTTGTAATTTTTGAGCATAGAGACTCAAAATCTTTTCCTTTTGGATTTTTATATGAAAATTATTTTCTTCTATTTTTGATTGCAAACGAGAAAACGCCTGTGTAAAATATTTTTCAATAGTTTGAAAACCAATAAAAACTCTTTGAAGACCATAACGAAGTTTTTCATGAAGGGTGTCCAGATGCATTTCTTGTCCACGAAATATTTTTTCAAAGGCAGAAACAAGATATTTTGACTCATGTTCCACGGTCACGATATTGTGTGAAAAACTTCCGCGCAAACTTTGGACCAAATCTTTAGTCAAAATTTCAAGCTTCATTTGTAAGGCCTCGTGTTGTCCCCGCAAAAAATTTGCAACGGCTGTTGGAGTCGAACAATTGAAATCTGATACTAACCCTGCAATAGTTTCGTCTTTATCATGTCCAATTCCAGTAATCACTGGAATACGTGAATAATAAATTGCATCTGCCACTCGTTCACTATTAAAAGCTTTAAGACTCTGCAAACTTCCACCTCCACGAATAATTACCAAAATATCCAAATCCGGACGATAATCATTGAAATAACGAAGCGCCCGAACAATATTTTCTTCAGCCGAGTCCCCCTCTACTCGAACATCGAGACATTCCACCAAAAACCCACAAGAACCCGTATTTTTCTTAAAATCTTCAATAACCGCTCCACTCATTGAAGTAATCAGACCAATTTTTTGAATAAACGCTGGAATGGGACGTTTTCGAGCCAAATGAAAGTATCCCTTCTCTTCAAGTTTGCGTTTAAGGGCCTCAAATGCCTTTTGGAGGGCTCCTTCTCCCACAGGTTCTATATTTGTTACTTCCAGACGAAAACCCCCATTTTTGAGGTAAATTTTGGGATAGCCCGACACATGTACTTCCATACCATTTTGAAGAAGGTGTTGCAAAGCCTCCAAAGACTTCCAGCCGATAAAACAACCCAAAGATCCCTCGTTTGAAAAACCACCAATAGATTCTTTGAGAGTAAAAAAAGCATAGCCATTTCGCAACTGTACTTCGTCAATTTCTCCTTTTATTTTTACCATCCCTAATTCCGAAAATAAAATATTTACTTTTGACAAAAATTCAGAAACAGAAAAAATTTCTTCTTTGGGTAAAGACAATTCTGGTGAAACCACAGACACAGGACTTACTTCTTCTCCAATTTGAATAGCTATTTTTTTTGCTCCTTTATTTTCTACCTCATCAATAAGACTGGCTTGCTGCGGCGCAGCGCCAAGCACTTCAAGAAATGCATCCCCATACATTTTTATTTTTTTCTCACCCCAACCTTTTATTTGAATTAATTCTTCCTTTGTTTGTGGCAAAGCAGCAGCCATAGCATCAATAGTTGCATTTGAAAGAATCATAAAAAGTTCTTTGCCCTCGCGAGTTGCAATATCTTTTCTTTTATTTTTGAGTTTTTGTACAATATCAAAATCCATACTTATTGGTTCACAGAAAATATTCCTTGTTTTATATCTTGTTTTTTTTCATCCGAAACAATTGACACACTCGAAAGAAAATTCAATGTACGCTGTGTTTTTTGTGGAGTGGCAACACTTGCCTGACTTTGTCCATTGATATCAAGAGGAATAAGCTTATACTCCAACTGTATTTTCTGATCTATTTTTTTTATGATAATTCCAACAGCAAGTCCAGTCTGTGTTTCCTCCGAAAAATATTGATCAAAGATAAAATTTCCAAGTGAATAGAAAATTACTTTGTCTTTATATATTTCAATTGGTTCAATAACATGTGGATGGGCCCCAATAATACTATCAACACCCGCGTCAATCATTTTATGCCCTTCTTGTTTTTGGAGATACGAAGGCGTATTGGTGACATATTCAATACCCCAGTGAGGCATAGCAATAAGCACATCAACTTCCGGACGAATACGCTCTATTTCTGAAAGTACATTTTCAAAACCCTTTTCTATAAGCTGATGGTATCCCACAAAACCAAGGGTAATTCCATTATAACTACTCGTCGTTACAATAAAATTTTGATCATTGCCTGGATCACCAAAATAGTGAACGCCCGCATCCCCCAAAAATTTTCGTGTTGCATCTACCCCTGCCTGTCCAAAATTATATTCATGATTATTGGCAAGCGATAAAAATTCAAATCTATTTTTGAGTGGTTCTACAAACTTTGGAGAAAACGTAAAAGTAAATCGAGCTCCTCCTGTGCCATTGGCAACAGATTTATTATTGGTAATTGGTCCTTCAAGATTTGCCAAGTGCAAATTGTATTCTTTCAAGAGTGGATCAATAAGCAAAAATGGATGGTTATAATTTTGGGCTGCCTGCGTTTTGAGCATCACCGAACGATCCAGCATAATATCTCCAAAAGCAAGCAAAGAAACAGTACTTGATGAAATAGTATCTTCCAAAAAAGAAGTCGAAGAAACAGCTGCGATTGTTCCACTTTTTACTTTTATTTCTTTCGCTGATAAAATTTTTTCTGGAGAGAGTGAAGAAAATTTTTCTGTTTCAGAAAAAGAAAAAAAATAAAAAATTGCACCAGCACCCACAAGGCAAGAAAGTAGAATAACAAAAAAAGAAAAACGCTTGAACATATTGAATAATTTATGCGTTTACAGTACCATAGAGAAGTAAATACTGTAAATAGAGTAATTTTTTTCTATGGAAAGAAAAGAAACAGAAGTCCATCAAGAATCTCCAAGATTCCAAGGTCCAGTGCACTCTACTCCTACTGAAATGCTCGAATGGGATCTCGCCGATAGGAACCTTCATGCCAAACAAATAGACGCGCTTCAGCCTATACTTGAAGCGTACCAAGGATATTTCACAGAAATGCAACGATTTTTCGGAGATTTTTTAATTCCAAATACCTATAAGATTTTTGAGAAAAAAGGTATTCCACAGATTGTACAAATATCCGAAAATACAGAGCAACTTCCCCTGTACCCACTCGAAACATTTGCAACCTTTGATTTTACAGAACTCTCCAACGAAAGTTTTGATCAGCGAAAAGCAGAATATCGCCAATTTTTGGAACTCCTCAAAAAACTCCAAACCATAATTCCAAGAGTAAACGATGTGGTCCCCTACTTTACAAGCCAAGAAGTATCACTCGACAAAGAAGGCCATATCAAAATTACTTCTCTTGATTTTTTCAAAAAAGATCCTTATGCTCTTGAACAAATACAAAACAATATACAAGCAATCATTGATATTATTGAACAAGTCATGCTCCCTCTCCTAAAAAAAAGATAGGACTTTAAAATATTTTTTCTTTTAGTGTACTTCTCTAAAAGAAAATCCCGGATGTGTCATTAATTCCTCATCCAAAGGACTACTCTCTTCATCATCAGGCCCACCAGATCTACTTGAAGTTCCCATTCTGTCATAAGATAAAAATCTCACAAATGTCCCATCTTTATCAAAAAGAGCAACCGTAACTGAATTATACGCATCTTTTTTCCAAACCCCTTCTTCTTTCAATCTGGCAATTTCAGCTTGAATCCGAGATTCCCGTGACATTTCTTCTCTATTTTGTTCCATTGGTCCCATATTTTTTCTTATCAAAAACATAAAATGTGTGTACACCCAAAAGAATTTGGGCATTCACAAATATAACAGGTTTTTGATTGATATACAACTTTTTATGCGGTGGACGAACAGCAAGTGTCAGTCCATATTTTTTTTGAAAGTATTCCTTTATTTTTTCTCGTGTATTAGAGTGTTTTGATAAAATAAAAGGTTTCCATTCTTTTTTATTGAGAGAATAATATTCTTTGTGATTTTTGTGAATTGTCAAATAAACAATCGCTTCTTTTTGTGGAAATGTTATATTCTCTTTTTTCTTCATGAATTCTTTTTGTCCATCACTTCTGTAATACTCACAATATTTTTGCAAGGGACACTCACCACAGCGTGGAATTTTTATACAAACACTGCTAGAAAAATCCATAACGGCAGCATTCAATTCTTTTTTTGAAGATGCCAAATTTTGTTTCAATGTTTCAAAATCAATTTTTGCGTCTTTTGAACCTTCAAAATATCTTCCAAAAACTTTTTTGATATTTGTATCAATAGCAAGTTCATTTTTATTATAAGCAAAACTCAAAATAGCGCTCGCAGTATACTCTCCAATACCAGGAAGATCTCTGAGGAGTTCTTTTGTCTTTGGGAAAATACCCTTATACTTTTCCACCAGAATATGCGCACAACTGAGCATATTGCGTCCACGGTTATAATAACCAAGTCCCGCATAATAGGGATAAAATTCTTCCCAACTTGCCCGGGCCAGTTCAAATACATCAGGAAAACGCTTCAAAAATCTCTTATAATATTCAATTACACGAGACACCTGTGTCTGCTGAAGCATAATTTCACTCACCCACACTTCGTAGGCCGTGATATTTTTCTTTCGCCATGGTAATAATACCCGTCCATTTTTTGTAAACCATTTTAAGATTTCTGTTTCAAAAACAATTTCGCGATTCATAATTATTCATACTGAGTGAGGCAAGCGCGGATTTCAGAACTGATTGTCCATCCACATTTTCCATCGTTTTGCACTTCACATTTTGCCTTTTGATAACAAACATATTCTTCTTTATACATACAGTCAGTTGTAACATCTTCCTCGGCACAAATTTGACTACTGCAGCCAGTAATTTTACATGTTTTAGAAGTTGATGTTACAGGAGGAGTATCTGTTGTCACGGTCGAAGAAGCAATCGCCTCAGGTGCAGAAGATGTCGAAGTAACGCTGCCCTGATCGTTTGGAATAAATTCTCCGTTTTGGACCCTTGAAACAGAAAATCCAAAAAAATACAATCCAACAAAAACCAAAAGCAAAATTACAAACATGATAAAAACTCCTTTTTTCATATATTTATTCGTTTACTTTTAAAAATCGTGAAATAAATTTTCCATCAATCTCTACATTTTCTACAAACATTTTTAAAGGCCGACACCAAATTTTTTCGGGAGCGGCGATATCTTGATATACGACCATTTCCTCAAGTGTTTCACTGTTACGTGCAATAAAATATGTTTGGTATTCCCCACCTTTATAGTGAATATATTTCCCATGCCGAAAATTTTGCGCTTCCAGCGATAATGCTTCTAGTGCCATACTATTTTATATCAATAAGAACCGTCATATTTCCATTTTGGATATCCCAAGCATCACCATTTCTTTTCAAAGAAAGTGAACTTAATAGCAATCGCACACGTTCTTTTGCATTTTCTACTACTACCACCATCTCTGCATTCTCATTCGGAGCAGCTTTTTGTGGGATTATACCCGAGTTTCCTCCATATTTTTCAATCCACCCCTTCAACTCGGTGTTCAGATCAATAGAAAATGTTTCTTGATTGTTTTCTATTATTTTTATGGTATTATTTTGAAGTTTGAATAGGTACGTAGTTGTATTTACAGAATAACTTGAAAAATTTGTAGCAGATTGATCAAAGAAAATATTTACATCACGAATTTCTGTATCAAATCCTTGAACCATAACTACAGAATTTTGAATTCCATTGAGGTAAAGGTACTCTTGATTTTCTGGACTTGCTATATAATTATAATAATTGCTGATATTCAAAACTTTCATAGCATCCATAGAAAAATCATAATCAATCCTGCCAGAAGTACTCGAAGAAATTACAATACTTGGAAAGAGTGTTTGTAACGTTGCCATGCTCTTATGTTCTCCAAGATACTGAATTTTTGAATAGATACTCGCACGATCTTTGAGGGGAATTGTATTTTCATCCTTTACGGCAACGGCATGACCATTTTCGAGCAAGTGATATTGATTCAATAAATTATTCAAATGCGATTCTTGGCTACGAACAGAAAGTGAATACATACTCCATGGACCCCAAACCGCAAAAAATAAAAATCCAGCAGCAAGATATGCCAAAAATTTTACTTCCTTGACCTTACTCAACAGAAAATAGAGTGAAGAGACCAAAAGCCAAATACCCCCAAGCATCACAAGATACCGAGATTCTGTTACACCATACTCATTCACACGAAAGTAAATTGCAAGAGCAAGAACCGCAACCATTGGCAAAACTAATGCAAAAAATACACGAAAAAATTTACTGACCCAAGAATGTTCATCTTTGTGCGACATTGGATAACTCAAAGTGTAAATAAAAAATCCTACACTTGAAAATCCCAAAATCCAATCCGCGACACCACCCCTTGGCCAATCCCAAAGAATTACAATCTTTCCAAGATAAACATACAAAATAACAAAAAAAATACACAAAAGCGGGACACAAATATACTGCAAAAATATTTTGAATACCTTACTCTCTTCTAATGCTTCGGACTGCGAAGCCTGTATTGTAGGAAATCCTGCAAGAAAAAACCAAGTACCAAATATTCCAACGATAATAATAAAGGTCTTGAGATAGGTTTCACCTTGAATATTTGCAGAAAAAAGATAGTCTATTGCTGCCAAAGAAAGCGCAATTCCTGCAAACAAGGTAAGACTAAAAAATGCAGCTACAACAGCACGAGCAAAGGCAACTTCGCTAAATCGCCAAAATTTGAGTGAAGCATTTTTTTCGTAAAAAGGAAAGGAAAGAGCAAAAAGATAGCTTACAATATTAAAAACAATAAGACGTGTTGAGTCAATCATGCTAAAATCATGTGTATTTTCTGGAAGTACAAAATAATAGATAAGCAAAAGACCCACCCCCAAACCTTGTCCTAACCAATAATATATTTTGTTCCATTGAAATTTTTCGGAAATAAGAGTTGTTGCAGTCAAAAGTGGAAATCCTAATATTGCCATGAGCAGAATTTTACTCAAAACTTGCTCCGTTGAACTACTCAAATGAAAATTACTCGCGTCAACCAAAATATAACCACAAAGAGTTGCGAGCGCAGTATCAATACTCACAAGAGGAAATCTCAGGGCCAGGGCCAGGAGTCCATCCCAGATATTTTTGAGTGAAAGCCACTTAAAATGCTTAAACATAGATAAAAATTAAAAATAAAAGAAAATCTTTTCTCCTCCCCTATCATACCCCTATATAGACAAGCCCGCAAGGAGCTGTTATACTACCTCTACCTATGGTATAGGTATAAATATTTTTTAAATTATATACATAAAAAATGAAATATGACTCCAATCCACCACGCAAAAGTCCAAACAAGTATTAAAAAAGTACAAGGACAGATCAACCTCATCACTAAAATGCTTGATGAAAAACGTTATTGTGTTGATATTGCTCAGCAAGTCAACGCAGCGATAGGGCTTCTTAAAAAAATAAATAGCACCATTCTCGAAAGTCACCTCATCTCTTGTGGTGGGGCAAAACTCAACTCCAAAGATGCTGCCGAACGCCAAGCCTTTGCCGAAGAACTTATCAAAGCATTTACTCTTACCAATAATAAATAATATGCCAAACAAAAAAATTTCTATTTCTGGAATGCACTGCGCCTCATGCGAAATTCTTATTGGAAAAGAAATCAAAAAAATTTCAGGAGTAAGCGATGTTCAAATTTCTCACAAAACAGGCATCGCAAATATTTCCTATACCAACTCTCCCCCATCTGATGACGCACTCAGTGATGCTGTAAAAAATGCAGGCTATACACTGGGACAAGAAAAAGTACTTCCTTGGATTACAAAAGATAAAAAAGATTATGAAAATTTTTTCAAAGCCGCAGCAATTTTTATAATTCTCTTTCTGGTGGTAAGAATGCTCGGGCTCACAGAGCTCAGTGTGAATACCGAAAGCAAAAATATTTCTGTCGCCCTCCTTGTTGGACTGGTCGCAGGACTTTCTACTTGTATGGCCCTTATCGGTGGACTTGTTCTCGCCCTCTCCGCTCGTCATAGCGAAGCACACCCCGAAGCAACCCGACTTCAAAAATTTCGACCACATATTTTTTTCAACCTTGGTCGTATTGTTGGATATGCATTTTTTGGAGGACTTATTGGACTTCTCGGTACGGCTATCAAACCTTCATCCACGGTCCTTGGATTTATCACTCTCGTGATTGCTTTTGTCATGATTTTCCTCGGATTAAAGCTCATTGATCTTTTTCCTCGTCTCAAAAATAAATCAATAACACTCCCATCTGGCATAGCAAAAACTTTTGGCCTTGATAAAAATATCAAAGAATACAATCACTTTGCCGCAACCATGACAGGCGCCCTCACCTTTTTTATTCCATGTGGATTTACACAGGCCATGCAAATTTACGCAATTTCAAGTGGAAGCTTTGCTCGAGGTGCGATGATCATGGGACTTTTTGCCCTCGGTACTTCTCTTGGACTTCTTAGTATTGCTGGACTTTCTTCTGTTTTTAAAGGAGAGCGTGCACGAATATTTTTTATGATCTCGGGTATTGCTGTTATTCTCTTTGGAATTACAAATTTCAGCAATGCAAAACTTCTCCTTTCAAAAAATAAATCGGAAACAAGCACAAACCCTATAGCAAACACTCTCGATACGAGTGGTATACAAGAAATCCGCATGACGCAATCAGGTCGTGGCTATAGTCCAAATACATTTACCATAAAAAAAGGAAAAAAAGTGCGTTGGATTATCAACTCGACAAATCCATATACTTGCGCTTCGTCTATTATCGTTCCCAAATATAACATCGAACAAGATTTACAATCTGGCGAAAATATTATTGAATTCACCCCAAATGAAGCAGGTACGATTCCATTTTCTTGCTCGATGGGAATGTACCGTGGATCTTTTCAAGTAATAGACTAATATTTTTTTATGCCAAAAATAAAAAAAGAATTTGCAATACAGGGGATGCACTGTGCTTCCTGTGCCATTTTAATTGAACAGGCACTCCAAGAAAATACCGGGATAGAAAAAGCACAGGTCAACTATGCCGCACAAAAAGCAAGTGTTACTTTTGAAGAAGAAAAAATAAACACAGAAAAAATTATTGAAATTGTTAAAAAAACTGGATACACGGCGACGTTTGGATTAAGCAAAGAAACAATTGAAAAACAACACGAAAAAGAAATTAAAAATTATTTTATAAAATTTCTTATAAGTTTTGTACTCTCAGTGCCACTGCTCTATTTCATGCTGCTCGATTTTGTTGTAGTTCCGGGACAAAAATTTTTTATGCCATACATGGGAGTCATTTCTCTTGCACTCACAGTCCCAATACAATTTATTCTTGGATCCCAATTTTACAAAGGCATGTGGAGTTCACTTCGCATGAAAACATTCAACATGGATAGTTTGATCGCGATTGGAACCAGCACTGCTTTTTTTTACAGTCTTTGGCAGTTTGGAATTTTTTTCCTCCAAGAGAAAAGCATTGTTGGGATCAATGGAGAAAAAATTGAAAACCTGTATTTTGAAACCGCTGCTTTTCTTATTACATTTGTAATCCTCGGAAAATGGCTTGAAGCCAAAACAAAAGGCCGCACGGGCGACGCCATAAAAAAACTGATGGGGCTCCAAGCAAAAACAGCGCGGGTTATTCGCGAAAATCAAGAAAAAAATATTCCGATTGACGATGTTCTTGTCGGAGATCTTGTGATTATTCGTCCCGGAGAAAAAATTCCTGTCGATGGTATCGTCACAAAAGGAAATTCCAGTATCGATGAATCTCTGATCACAGGCGAAAGTATCCCTGTTGAAAAAAATATCGGAGACAAAGTTATTGGAGCAAGCATAAATAAAAATGGAACACTGGAATGCAAGACCACAAAAATTGGGAGTGAAACTGCGCTTGCACAAATCATTCGACTTATCGAAGAAGCACAGGGCTCACGCGCGCCAATTCAAAATTTTGCCGATCGTATTTCTGCGTGGTTTGTGCCACTGGTACTTATTCTTGCGGCACTTACATTTGTTGTATGGTTTTTTCTTCTTGAAGCGACCTTGAGTTTTAGTCTCATGGCATTTACTTCTGTCATTGTGATCGCCTGTCCTTGCGCACTTGGCCGTGCAACACCAACTGCCATTATGGTTGGAACGGGAAAAGGCGCAGAGTATGGAGTGCTTATAAAAGGTGGAGAAGCACTCGAATCAGCAAACAAAATTGATGCTATTATTTTTGATAAAACAGGAACACTCACAAAAGGAAAACCAGAAGTCACC
>CAZQRI010000020.1:0-11724 GCA_964595805.1 uncultured Gammaproteobacteria bacterium | reverse complement strand
ATTCTCCCGTAGGATCCACATACTGAGAGAGTTTTGTAGGAACTTTTTCTACCATAAAAAATCAAATAATATGTCTTTTATTATACAGCAAAATCAGCAAAAATCCAAACACTGTAATATTCCAAGAAATCCATCGTTATACAGGGGTAAGCGTTATTGACAAAATGCCCAAAATAGGCTAGGGTAAAAGTATACAGTGACCCTTTCATTTATTTATTTTATTCACTATGAAAAAAATATTTCTCGCCATTGCCTCAACTTTGGCAGTACTCGGAGCAATTTTCTCCTTTTCAAATGCCGTTCAAGCTGGTGGCGGGCCATACATTGCCCTCACAAGTAAAACTGCTTCTTGGACTCTTACCGCTGGACAAGATTTGACTGTTTCAGCCAAAGTCTATCCAGAGACAGCCAAAATTGCACATATCTATTTTTACTCAGACAGTACACTCGTACAAACCTGTACCGCTACAAATAACTGTTCGGCCACAGTAGTAAATCCAAAAATTGGAAAGCATACATTGTTTGTTTTTGCCGTAGACAGTACAGGCAACTATTACTACCTTAATGGTTCTTACACACAAAGTTTCACTGTTGTAGCGCCAGAAGTAACGATTCCAACAGTCACTTTGACACAAACAGGTATTGCCTATGCCAATACTGTTGGCACAGCCGGAGTCTTCATTGAAGCAAAAGCTCATGGAGTAAATCTCACAAACCTCAAAATCACAAGACTCGACAGTGATGCCTACTATGCATCAACAAAATGTCTCAATCAAAAAACTGACTGTAAAATTGGAGAATATCCAACATTCACGAAATCTGAAGTTGGTAATACCTATTTTTACCAAGCAATTGTTACAGACTATGCAGGACATATTGTAAAATCCAAAATTATCCCTGTAAAAGTTGTAGCCAAAGTAGCTCCAGCTCCAACACCAGTGACATCAACTCCACATGTTGGCCTCAATCCTGTACTTGCGGCAACCCCAGCAACGCTTGGAGTCAACCAAACATTCAACTTGAGTGGAACAGCCACAAATGCAAACGGTGTTTGGGGAGTTGAAGTTCGTGCACTTCCATCTTGGACAAACACAGCACTTCGTAATCGTTGTATTCTCAGTAACAAACCAACCACAGGATCATGCAGTATGAACGTCGGTTCATTTGCAGGACATGTTGGCCAAACAGTCAAAGTTTGGGTGATCTACTGGGACGCAAAAACTGGACTTGGATACAGTTCAGAAATGCGCACCATCCGTATCACACAATAAAATCTCATAAACAAAAAATCCTCGCGATAAGCGGGGATTTTTTATACTGCTCAATCTTGAAATGTTTCAAAACTCAGCAATCTGTCTCGGCGCGGAAGTAAATCAACGCGCACGAGCAGGTTCGGAGCGACACGAAAATTCCTCCTCAGGATTTCGGTCGGGATGACTGTATCCGAAATCGTCATCCTTTGGGGAGCAGTTTGACATCGATCCCCGGCGCAGCCATGACGACCACACGCAGCTCTCTGAGGGCAGCGATCTTCCCCTCGGCCGCTGCCTGATTCTGCTGAGCCTGTTCCTGCTCTTTCAGAAGGCGGGAGAAAAGAAACTGCGTGGTCTCGGTGCTCGGGTAGACCTGCCCGACATGAACCTCCATACCCTGATTCTCATTGGAATACAGGGGTTTTTGATAATAGCCGAACTTGTCATAGATGAAGGCTACACGCCCCCCCGTGATATGAACCTTGACGTCCAAATAGCTCTCTCGATTCTGGACATCCTTTACAGTTGCCCACCAAATTCCAGTGGGGTGATTGGCATCATTGACCTCGACAATGCACAACATGCCGGGCTGCAACAGAGAAAAATCGCAGATATTAGCCTGAGGCATATATATTCTCATCGCCCACAGTGAAGCAGCGGCTGGATCCTTCCAGCTTGCATGTGGCAAAAAAAAGTAAATTTATCCACTTTTACTCCTTTTTGCTATACACAAGATAGATTTCTATTTTCCAGTACGAAACAGTTCATTATTAGCGTATTTTAGCCCCTTTGTCAACCCTTGCCTCCCACCCCCCACTATGATACAATAGACCCATCTTTGAACAGATATTTTTAGTTATTTCGACTCATGTTTATGTCAGAAAAAAAGACAAAAGGATCAGACTATAGCGCTAGTAGCATCAACGTCCTCGAAGGACTCGAAGCTGTACGCAAGCGCCCAGGTATGTATATTGGATCAACTGGTGCCACAGGACTTCACCACATGATCTGGGAAATCGTCGACAACTCCTTCGACGAAGCCATGGCTGGACACTGTAACGAGATTACCATCAAACTCCTCCCCGACCACTGGGTTTCTGTTACCGATAATGGTCGTGGTATTCCAGTAGATATTCACCCAAAACTCAAAATCTCTGCCCTTGAAATCGTCATGACCAAACTCCATGCCGGAGGTAAATTTGGTGGTGAAGATTCTGGTTATAAAGTATCCGGAGGTTTGCACGGAGTAGGTGCCTCTGTTGTCAATGCACTTTCGACTCATGTCAAAGCCGAAGTCCACCGCGACGGTGAAATTTCTGTCCAAGAATACCAAAAAGGTATCCCAATGGGAAAAGTAAAAACAACAGGAAAAACAAAATACCGCGGAACCATTATTTCTTTCCGTGCAGACAATTCTATTTTTGAAACGATTGATTACTCTTGGAAAACTATTATTGACCACCTTCGTCAACAAGCTTACCTCAACAAAGGTGTCAAAATTCATGTCCATGACGAACGTACTGCCGAAGAAAAAGCCATTGACAAAACCGCACTTCCCTTCAATAAATCTGCCTACGAATTTTACTTTGAAGGTGGTATTGCCAGTTACGTAAAACATCTCAACAAAAACCGTGAACTCAAACACGACAATATTTTTTATGTAGAAAAACAAGTAGAAAAAGTACTCGTTGAACTTGCCCTCCAATATACCGACGACTACAACGAATCTCTCTACCCTTTTGCCAACAATATTACCAATCCAGAAGGTGGTATGCACGTTGCCGGTTTTCGCGCAGCGCTCACTCGTACACTCAATACCTATGCCCGCAACAAAGGCATCTTGAAAGAAAAAGATGTGAACCTTACGGGTGAAGATGTCCGCGAAGGTCTTACTTGTATTATTTCTGTCAAAATTCCTGAACCTCAATTTGAAGGACAAACCAAAGGAAAACTTGGAAACCCAGAAGTCAAACCAGCAGTAGAAAATGTTTTTGGTGATGCCTTCATGATTTTTCTTGAAGAACACCCAAAAGACGCCGAAGGAATCCTTGGTAAATGTATTCTCGCTGCCAAAGCCCGCAATGCCGCACGCATGGCCCGCGAATCCGTACTGCGTAAAGGAGCCCTTGAAGGATTTACCCTTCCTGGAAAACTCGCAGACTGTTCAAGTCGCGCAGCAGAAGATTCTGAACTTTACATCGTAGAGGGAGACTCTGCTGGAGGATCTGCCAAACAAGGACGCGACCGCGAACACCAAGCGATCTTGCCACTGCGTGGAAAGGTACTCAACGTTGAACGTGCTCGCATTGACAAAATTCTTACCAATAACGAGCTCAAATCACTCATTATTGCCATGGGTACCAACATTGGTGAAATGTTTGATATTACCAAGCTCCGTTACCACAAAATTATTATCATGACCGATGCCGATGTGGACGGATCTCATATCCGAACACTTCTTTTGACACTGTTTTTCCGCTACTTTCCAGAACTTATTGCCGCCGGTCACATATATATTGCTCAGCCGCCACTCTACAGTATAAAAAAAGGTAAGGACGTAAAATGGATGTATACGAGTGAAGATCTCGATGCCTACCTCAAAGCCCAGGGTATCTCTGCTTCCGAAATGGAAATTAAAGTGGATGACGAAGGAAACGAAGAAGTTGAAGTAGAAACCGATAGCAAAGCGGCACCAAAACTCAATATTCAACGCTATAAAGGTTTGGGAGAAATGAACCCAGAACAGCTCTGGACCACAACCATGGACCCACAAAACCGTATGATGAAGGTGGTCACCATCGAAGACGCTGAACAAGCCAATGAAATATTTGATGTACTCATGGGAAGTGAAGTTGCCCCTCGCAAAAAGTTCATTCAAACCCATGCCAAAAACGTAGAAAATCTCGATATTTAGTGTCTATAAAGCCAAAAAGTTCTCCCAACCGAGGGGGAACTTTTTTTGGCAAGACAGCCACCTCCCCTTATCCACAGCAACCTTGACAAAAGCACCCTTATGGTATATACTTCTCTTCAGAACTGGCCAAAGGCCTTTTTTAAATACTTGTAAAAATATGAACGTTATTACCCGAACCAAAGACTACTTTCAAGGCGCTATTGGTGAAATGAAAAAAGTCACCTGGCCAACAAAAAAACAAACTATTCAATATGGAGTCTTTGTTATTGCCATGACCCTTGTTCTTATGGTATCTCTTGGAATCCTCGACTTTATTTTTAGTAAAGGAGTAGAATCCCTCATCAAATAATTTCGATCTTTAGCCTTTTTTAACATATGGCAAAACAAACCTTGAACCTTGGTCGCCGCTGGTATGTGCTTCATACCTACAGTGGTTACGAAGAAAACGTAAAACGTAACCTCGAACAACGTATTGAATCTTTTGACATGGCTGACAAAATTTTTGGAGTCCTTGTACCAAAAGAAAGAAAAATTAAAATCAAAAATGGAAAACGTACCACAGTTGAAGAAAAGATCTTTCCAGGATACGTACTTATTGAAATGATTGTGACCGATGATTCATGGTATGTAGTCCGCAATACACCAAATGTAACAGGATTCGTTGGATCAGGAACAACTCCAACCCCAATTGACCAAAAAGAAGTCGATGCACTTCAAAAACGTATGGGAGTTGCAGAGCCTACACACAAAATTGATCTGTCTACTGATGATACGGTTCAAATCGTTGATGGACCATTCAAAAACTTTGAAGGAAAAGTTTCAAATGTGGATGACACTCGTGGAAAAGTCAAAGTTCTTGTCAATATGTTTGGACGTGAAACTCCAGTGGAACTCGACGCCCTCCAAGTACGAAAAATGTAAGTTCCAAAAAATTCTCTTTGCAAGTTACTAGTTCCAGGAATGAATTTTTCATTCCTGAATACTGATAGCTTCGTTTTTATCAGTCGAGTGGCTCTTTTGGA
The DNA here is from genome assembly GCA_964595805.1 of uncultured Gammaproteobacteria bacterium. Lineage (GTDB taxonomy): Bacteria > Patescibacteriota > Patescibacteriia > Magasanikbacterales > UBA922 > CAYTKU01. The sequence goes on along the minus strand of CAZQRI010000020.1, from coordinate 6,535 downwards.
GCGCTTCTCACTCGAAACAGGATTTACCTAATACATTTTTTATGGCAAAAAAACTCATGACACAGGTGAAACTCCAAATCATCGGTGGAGCAGCAAACCCAGCTCCTCCAATCGGACCAGCTCTTGGTCAACACGGAGTAAACATCGCTGGATTTTGTAAAGAATTCAACGACAAAACACAAGACAAAAAAGGTGATGTTGTACCTGTAATTATCAACATCTATGATGATCGTTCATTTGACTTCATCATGAAGGTTGCTCCAGCAAGTCAGCTCATCAAAAAAGCTGCAAAAATTGAAAAAGGCGCAGCAAATCCAATGAAAGATAAAGTTGGTAAAATTACAAAAGCCCAACTCAAAGAAATTGCAATTACAAAAATGCCTGACCTCAATGCACACGACGTTGAATCTGCAATGAAAATTATTGCAGGAACAGCTCGTCAAATGGGAGTTACGATTACAGAATAATATTATCCACACCATTTTCAAAAAAACTCGCCAAATCTGGCGAGTTTTGATATACTAAAGGAGAATTGTTTTCTCCTATGAAAAAAACCTATTTTTTGACTTCGATTATTGCATCTACTCTTCTTCTTGGAGCAGGTTGTAATTTTGGAACAAGTGCTCCAACTCCAGTAAGTACTTCTACCGCAGAGCAAGTTCTTATTGATACCACCACACAGCAAGATGCCTATCTTTTTTGTACACAAAAAGGCTACGATATCCAAATCCGTTATGTTGCTGCACAAAACAGAAACATTGCCTACTGTGTCATCGACAAAAATACAGAATGTGATAGTATCGAATTTTTACAAGGAACATGTCCAATCGTGACCACAACTCCAGAAGATTCAATTTCTCAAATGTTTGAAGCTATTCCTGGTGACAAATTTCCACTACGACTCTGTGATCCTATTGCGAACCCTGTATGTGGAGTTGATAATAATACCTATACCAATGGCTGTGTTGCAGAATTTTTGGGAGTAAAAATCAATCACCAAGGATCTTGTGATCGACCAGCCGAAGAAGCCGCCCCAGTCAATGATGCTCCTGTTGTTGATATCTCAAATCCACCCAAAAACAATCCTTCTTCAGTCAAAACAATACAAATTTCCAATACAATAGAAAAAATAACAACCCGTGAAACAAAAGTTCTTCCCAACAACAACTGGGTAGAAATTCCTCTGTCACTGCTTCAATCCACTGCAGGAAGTGATAGTCGAATCGATCGATGTACCTATGGAGGAACCGTAACATTCTATGTCCACGATGAGTTTCCTACCCTCTATAGTGCCAAAGGCGAAGCGATTTGCTACCCAAAGCATGATATCAACAATACATGCCCAAGCTACATTACAAATGGTGATTATACGAGCAACTGTACAAGAGTTTCAAAATAAAATATATCTTACAAAAAATCCTCGGATATTCTCCGAGGATTTTTATTTTCTTATTTGAATAAAAACTAATCTTTCACCCATTGCTTCACCACCGCTTCGACATCACTGGCATCAACGACAAGGACTCCTATATCAATAAGTTGCGCTTCCAAGTCTTCACGTTTTTGAAGCAATGAACTTGCATCTCCTGGCAAAATAAGGGCAATCTTTTTATCAAGCTCTTGAATTTGTTTCCAAATTGCTGCCAAGTCTGGATGAGCGACCACAGCTGCTTGATACAAAATAGTAGGAATAGATTCGTGGACATGAGATACTCTGACCATAGATGCAGCTTCATCAATAGCATCAATAGCCTTGTCTGGCTGTGTACGACTACGAACCAATTGATTGGATAATTTCACGGCAGCTTCAAGAGCACCATCGGTAAATTCAACCTTGTGATATTCACGATATTTATCTTTCACTCCCTGCAAGATTTGCAAGGTTGCTGCTTCATCTGGTTCATTCACCATAACAAGTTGAAAACGACGTTCGAGTGCTGGATCGGTTTTAATATATTTCTCATATTCAGCAATAGTTGTCGCTCCAATCATTTGAAGATCGCCACGAGCAAGGGCAGGCTTTAGAATATCCGAAAAGTTAATCGCCCCTTCTGTCCCCTGCGATTGAATCACTGAGTGCACTTCATCAATAAAAAGGATAATAGAACGATTTGAATCCGCCATTTCTTTTACCAATTTTTTTGCACGTTCTTCAAATTCTCCACGATATTTTGTTCCGGACAACATTGCGGTTACATCCAAGGCCAAAACACGTTTATCGAGCAAAACCTCTGGTACATCTTTTTGAATAATACGTTGAGCAAGAGCCTCAACAATAGCAGTTTTTCCCACCCCAGGTGGACCAATAAGAAGAGCATTGTTTTTGCCACGACGAGAAAGCACTTGAGCAAGACGAAGTACCTCATCATGTCGACCAACAACAGGATCAATACGACCAATTTTTTCAAGCTCAGTAAAATCTACGGTATAAGAGTTCAGTGTAGGGGTCACAGAACGTCCTGCTTTCATTTTTGACATCATTGATGGCCCCGAAGACTCTCCGCCACCTTCATGCTGTTTTTTCATTGTGGCATAGTAAATCAATACCGCAATCACCGCAATAGCAAAAATTTGTCCAGGTAAGGTTTGAAAAATATCCATATTCAAATTATTGAGCAAAAAGGAGCGTAGGAATCATTGAAGTTACTTCGTTGTCTTTTCCGTCAGAAAAATCAGAATCAACAACAATCTGAGTGAATAAAGCACCTTCAGGAATTGGAAGCTCTGTTTCAAAAAGTTTTTCGTCTCCAATAGCAAGTTCTGAAGCCAAATTGAGAACTATCATTTGAACAATATTTTTTTGTCCATCAAGAAAATTCAAAGTATATTTCACATTACTTCCAGCAACGCCCGATCCACGATTGGAAAGACGAACACCAAAGGCAATTTTTCCTCCCTCTGGTCGAAAGAGAACTTCATTTCCAGAAATAAATACTATTGGACGAGCATTTTCTGCAGGGCTATATCCTTCGGATACGGCTTTTGTGGTGTCCGTATTGCTATCTTGTTGTGGAGCTTGAGCTTTTGCTTCTGCAGGACGACAATCTCGATACGCACAGGCAGTAATAGCAGATTCTTGCAAATCACTCATGGAAGAACAATTTGTGTTATGACTACTTGAATATCCATCGGTACAGGTAAACTCTACTTTTTCATATTTATTTCTACCACAAGAATCTGCATACTGAATATTTTGTAAACCACATTGATTTGGATCAGCAATAGGATTTGGTGCTGGAGTATCTACAACTGGGGCAGGAGGTGCTACAGGAGCAGGAACTTCAGCAACTACTGCCGCTGCAGCTCGATTGGCAACAACATCGGCAGAACATCGTTTTCGTGAACATGCACGATCGACTACCTGCTGCAATTTACTTGTCGTACGACAAGAATTTCCAGAAGCCTGACCTGTTGATCCATCACTACAAACATAGCGTGCAGTATGATACTGTCCTGCCTTTGGACAACTATTTACCCATTCAATACTCTCAACTGTACAGGCTGGTGCCTTTTGTTTATTTCGAGGAGCCGCAGCAAAAGCCAAACCACCGGCAAGAAGCGCAACACCAACAGCAACAGCTATTTGTGTATTGGTTACTGACTGAGTTTTGACTTTTGTTTCCATATAAAAAAATTAAAAATATAAATTTGTCTCTAGTATACACCCAAATGGCATCCTCTCGCAAAATTTCAGTGTATATGTTATAGTATTTTCGCTATGAAAACTACACTCCATATAGAAAAACTCGTCAATGGTGGCCAGGGTCTTGGCCGAACTCCCGAAGGCAAAGCTGCCTTTATTTGGAATGCACTTCCTGGAGAAGATGTTGAGGTCGAAATCCTCAGTGACAAAAAAACACACCTCGAAGGAATTGCCACTCATATAATAAATCCAGCAAAAGAACGCATTAGCCCCTTAGAAAAAGAATTTCTTTCTACTTCTCCTTGGCAGATGATGAACTTTGAAAGTGAAAATTATTGGAAACGTGCTATTGCCGCCGAACAATACAGCAAAATTGGCGATCTTATTCTTTCGGCAGACTCACTCAAAATTGCAAGTGATGGTATTGAATATGGCTATCGTAATAAAATGGAATTTAGTTTTACAGAAGTAAATGGACAGATAACCCTGGCTTTTTTTGAGCGCGGACAAAAAATGAAAATCCCAGTACAGGGTTCCAAACTTGCGAGCAAAGAAATAAATGACACCGCCGAGACACTCCTCAACTGGATTAATACCGTAAAAATTCCAATCCGCAGTCTCAAAGCCGTGATCATCCGCAGTAATCCAAAAGGTGAAACTATCGCAGGCCTGTTTATCAAAGACAAGCTCACATTCAGCGAATATCCAGAACTCAAATCCCCTCTTGTAGGTTTTCAGCTTTATTACTCAACACACAAGAGCCCCGCATCCGTCCCCACAGAACTTCTCTATACGGCTGGCCAAAATTATCTTATTAGCGATATATTTGGAACAGCTCTCAAATATGGTGTGTTTAGTTTTTTCCAAATTAACCAACCTATTTTTGAAATGGCCTTGCGTGATATTGCGGCATTTCTTGATCCAAAAATCCCAGTTGTAGACTATTACTCTGGTGTTGGCGCAATTAGTTTACCACTCTCACAAAATCGCTCTGCGACAACCCTCGTAGACAACAACACCGAAGCGATTGAATATGCTCATGAAAATATTCTCATGAATAAACGCCAAAATGTTATTGCCGAATGCGCCCCCGCAGAAAAACTTACCCAGTTTATCAACTCCGAGTCTATGGTGATTCTGGATCCACCCCGCGCCGGCCTTCATGCAGATGTGGTCAAAATGCTCCTCCAAAAACACCCCAAACGCATCATCTACATGTCTTGCGATATTGCTACCCATGCCAGAGATTTGCGTCTTCTCGGCCAGGGATATTCTCTCGCCTACCTCCAACTTTATAACTTTTTCCCAAGAACTCCGCATATTGAAGGCTTGGCCGTTTTAGAGTAATATACCTATATTATAATTTTTATCCACAGAATATGAACAGTGTTGACAAAAAACAAATTGCCGTCTGGTCTCTTGTAATTTTAGCTATTGTTGGACTTTTTATTGGCCTTGCTATTTTGGGCGGAGGCTCTGCTGCAAATACTGCCAATACACTCACAAGTGAGGTAAACAGCAATATTGACCATATTCGTGGCCCAAACAGCGCCAAAGTAACACTGGTAGAATACAGTGACTTTCAGTGCCCTGCCTGTGGTCAGTACGAACCTATCCTCCGAGACCTCGCAAGTTCCTTCCCAAATGATTTGCGTATGGTATACCGCCATTTTCCACTCACAGACCTTCACCCAAACGCCTACCCAGCAGCGCTTGCCTCCGAAGCAGCCAGTAAACAAGGAAAATTCTGGGAAATGCACGATATACTCTTTGATCGCCAGAGCCAATGGGAAAATGCAACTTCTACCGATGCTCTTTTTACAGAATACGCTGTTAGTCTTGGTCTCAAAAAAGACCAATTTGTGAGAGACCTTACAGCAAGTGACACAATCGACCGAGTCGCTCTCGATAGCACAAGTGCGGCCAATGCAGGGCTCAATGCCACCCCAACATTTTTTCTCAATGGAAAACAAGCCCAGCTTCGCACACTCGAAGAATTTAAAACTGCAGTCCAAAAAATTATTGATGAAACAAAATAAATTTATTTTTAAAATAATTCTATGAATGATTTTTCAACATATCGAGGAGAGGCACCAAGAAATTTTAAAGAAGGACCACCACCAGCAGTACCAAGACTAGAATCAATTTCTTCAGAAAATTTAAATTTACCTCCAACAACAGAACGAATGAGTCCTGCAGAAATAGCAGCCATGGAAGCGGCAAATCTTCTTGATGCAAAAAAAACAAACAATGTTTTACAATTTCCAAAAACTGAAATGCCGAGAGAAAATATAGAAAAAAATCTTGATGAACTCACAAAGGGCTTCGAAGCGGCTCTCAAAATAGGGTTAAACCCAAATACTCTCCTAGACCTTGCCCTCAATGGAGTACGCAAACTCGGATATAATTGGAAACCTGAAGATAAAGAACAACACCTCCAAACACTTCGACAAGAACTCGAAAAAAATAATGTTACATTTGAAATAATGGCCCTTTGCAAAGAAAGCCCAGAACTGAGTGAATCTATAGCTCGAACCATTGCAACTTGTGTAAAAAATACAGGAGAACAAATACTTGGATTTGAACAAGCATCATAAAAATATGCCACTCGAGGACCTCAGACATTTTGAAGATCAAGAAATTCCACAAAATGACCACGAAAGAATGATCGCCCGAGATCGTTGGCTTTTGACAGACGAAAAAAAGATTCAAGATCTTCTCCAAAAAGGAAGCGGTTTTGCTCCGGGAGATATGTTTGTAGTCACCAAGCTAGAAGATCCTCGCACAAACACAGAATCTATCTATGCAAAATTTTTTTCAGATCCAGATGCTCTTCCTCCTGAATCCTCAAAAATTATAGCAGAAGACATTGAAGGAACCCTCAAAAGTGTC